>CAYSLN010000027.1:8088-16444 GCA_964431825.1 uncultured Pirellulales bacterium
ATCGACGGCGTTGAACTCGGCTCCCGACATAGGGCCGCTATAGGCATAACAATCGGTTCCGATGCCGTCTGCCTGGTCGTAAGTGAAGAAACCGGCATCATTTCAATTGCACAGGGCGGAAAGTTAATCCGAAATTTGACGGAATCTCAGCTTAGGTCCCATATGGTCAATACAATGACAGAGCACGCTTCTCCTGCCTTCGCGGGGCTTGTTGGGCGACTCTGGAAAAGGCAGGCATAGATAAAAATACGCAAAATATGGCAAGAAAGGTCAAATACGGCAAAATAACGATAGTCATATTCTTGACGGTCCTGATATGGGTCTGGGCGGACCTGGCACTGGACGAGACATTGACCGGCAGACCCGGTGTCGTTGTTGTTTATCAATCCACGAATCCTAAGCTTTGGGTAAGCTTCAATCAGACTTCGTCCGCCGATATCAAAATAACGCTTGTAGGTCCTCACTCTGCAATTGCTGAGGAACGCAGAAAATTGAAAGAGGGTGTGAAACTGGAATTTGACTTTGACGCCGCACAGGAAAAAATGGATAAGCCCGGCAATTATAGTTTGGGCCTGCTGCCGTTCTTGCAGAAAGACAAAAAAATAAGGCAGCTCGGCCTGACCGTCAAATCCTGCGAGCCGGAAGTGCTCGACGTTCAGGTTGTGGAGCTTGTTGAAAAACCACTAACTGTAAGATGTTTCAACGAAAACGCAATGCCTTTGGAAGCTAAAAGCATCGAACCGTCACGGGTTAATATGTTTGTACCATCCTTTTGGGAAGGTGAAAAACTTAGAGCAGAGGTTAAGCTGACTCCTAGGGAAATCGACCAGGCCAGATTGATGCCCATTGAGAAAAAACCTTTCATTGAATTGGCTCCGGGCCAGATCAGAGAAGCCGACACAGTTGTGAAAATCACAGTGCCACCGGTTGAAGATGTACTTAAAGAGTACACGATAACAACACCAAAGCTTGGCATTATCCTGAGTCTCAACCTCCAGGGCAGATACAAAGTCAATGTAACCAATTTGAGCGAGGTATTGGGTCCGATTGCTATCAGGGCCACTGCAGAGGCCAAACAGGCCTATGAACAGCAGCCCTTCCAGATGATACTGTATGTTCTTGATGATGATAAGAACGTCGCAACCGAGCAAAGAAAGACCGTCGTTTATAATTTACCTGAAAGCTTTGTACGCAAAGGTGAGATAACGCGGAACCAGGGGCCTGTTACTGTCCGTTTTATGTTGGTGCCTCTTCCTGCCGAACCGGCTACGCCCTAAAAATTAATGTTATGTAGTACTTTTCGTAAACCTGAAGGTTATCAGGGCTTCGACAGTCATCCACAGCGCCAGTGCAAATATCCAGGCTCCGATTCCAACAAGCAGCCAGTTCTTGTTCGCAAGGAAAATCATTTCATTTCTCACCATGGCCCAGTTTGTAATCACTAGCATAATCACACATGGTATCGCTGTAACCAGAAACTTCAATCCCCCTTTGCGTTTCAGGTAAAGTGTAACCACCAGCAGGGCCAGAGCTGCCAGCAGTTGATTTGAAGTCCCGAACAAAGGCCACAGTTTCATTGCTCCCGTACCGTCTGCTCCTGTGGCGAAGGCTAGTCCTGCTGCTGTAATCACCGCGAAGGTGGTTGCCGTCCATCTGTTTGTCAAACCTGGAATTCGCAGGTCCGTCGCCAGTTCGCTTACAACGTAGCGCTGGATTCGTACCGATGTGTCCAGTGTCGTCCCGGCGAACGATGCTATGAATACGCCCATAAGGGTAATTCCAAGCGTCTCAGGAATGCGCAGTACATACATAATATTGGCTGCACCTATGACAACAGGCGCTATTTTATCAGTCAATCCCTTGGCTCCTATCCACGAACTGTAGTAATGCTGCCAGGCGGCGGTCCCTTTGAGAATTGTGCCGTCGTTAAGTTTTACAGCCATGGCCACGCCCGCTCCGACGCAGATGATGACCAGCAACGCAAGGAAGCTTTCTAGTATCATTGAGCCGTAGCCCACGAATTGACAATCGGGTTCTTTGGAAATCTGTTTTGGACTTGTGCCAGAGGCGACAAGCGAATGGAAACCGCTGATAGCGCCACAGGCGATTATGACGAACATAAAAGGCCAGATAGGCGGAGTGTTTGCCGGGAGCTCGCTGTTAATGGCAGGCACCACCATAGGCAGATTACCCGATAACGAGGCCACCACTGTACCGACTACCAGCAGCCCCATGGCTATAAACAGCTGCCAGGCGTTGATATAGTCTCTGGGCTGCAGAAGCATTGTTACCGGCAGTGTTGAAGCGACCCAGGCGTATATTAAGAGAATTATCACCCACAATCCCGTCGATGGCATCCCGAATGCCGAGCCGAGTTCGACAGGCACTCGGCTGCCGACAATGATAAACAAATACATTCCGACCACAGCTACGACAGTAGCCAGGGGAACATTTGCCGATTTCTTATAGACCGCATAACCCAGCGCCATCGCTATAGGAATTTGCAGCCAGACCGGGATGACAGCGCTGGGGAACCGCGTAAAGACCGATGCGATTACAACACCGAATATCGCGATGACGATCAGCAGGCTCAAAAATACAACGGCGAAGAATATAAACCGCACTCGCGTATTGATGTATTTGGCGGCTACCTCGGATATACTTTTGCCCTCGTTTCTAAGCGATACCACCAACGCCCCGAAATCGTGCACCGCCCCCATAAATATCGAGCCGAAAAATACCCACAGCACAGCTGGCAGCCACCCCCAGATAATTCCTATAGCTGGCCCGACAATTGGCCCCGTCCCTGCAATTGAAGTGTAATGGTGCCCGAAGATTATACCCTTGCGGGCGGGAACATAATCGATCCCGTCCTGCAGTTCCACACTTGGCACGCGTGCGTTTTTATCGAGCTTAAAGATTTTCCTCGCCAGAAACCGCCCATAAGTATGGTAAGCCACAATATAACCAATTCCGCAAATCAGCATCAGCAAAAGCGTTTCCATCTCTTCTTAGACCTCGTATTTTTTATCTAACTCTTTGTGACTGTTGTTTCCTGTGCGACCGTGCCAGCAGCCTTATAGGTACTTCGGCTATCGGCAGCATCGATTGTAATCGCCCCACGATAAATCTGCGATAGTTTTCATCGAAAAGTTTGGGATTGTTCACGAACATAAGTATCGTAATCGGATTCGTCGTAATTTGCGTGGCGTAGTAAATCCTTGGCCAGCCGGTTTTGCTCCTCCCTGCACTGACCCGCTCGGCCTTAATCGCCTCGAACGCGTTGTTCAGCTTGGGAGTAGTAATTCGGGTTGTTGTCTGCTTATAAATCTCAGCCGACAAATCCAAAACACTCTGAACGTTCTTCGCCTCTGTCGCAGTTGTAAAAGCTATCGGAGCGTATCTCAACCCCGGCAGCAGCTCCGTCAAATAGTCCTCGTAGTCACTCGTGGCAGCGGTCTCTTTAACCAGGTCCCATTTGTTCACGACTATTATGCAGCTCTTGTACTCCTGCGCAATAAACCCCGCTATTTTTTTATCGACCTGTGAGACTGCTTCAGTGGAATCGATCAAAAGCAGTACCACGTCGGCCCTGCTGATGGAACGCGTCGCGCGGACGTTACTGTAAAACTCAATATTGTCGGCCATCTTGCTTTTTTTTCGTATCCCCGCAGTGTCAATAACAATAATGGTCTTGCCGTCCTTTTCGAACCGCACATCCACCGCGTCTCTTGTCGTCCCAGGCGTCTCGCTTACAATCACACGCTCGCTGCCCACCATGGCGTTTACAAGAGTGCTCTTGCCGGCGTTTCGCTTGCCCACTATCGCTATCTTCATCGCTGGCTCAGCGGGCGCCCCGCCCTCGAGATGCTCGAGCTTTTCAAAAATCTCATCGAGCAGAACGTTTTTGTTGAGATTGTTCTGTGCCGAGATGCACATGAACTCACCGAAACCGAGCTTGGAGAACTCCCCAGCCGCCGGGAACATCTTTGCACTGTCCGCCTTATTGGCCACGCCTATTGCCTCGAGGTTGTTCTTGCGCAGGAGCTTGGCTATCGTTTTGTCAAGTGGCACAAGACCGTCACGAATATCGACCATAAACAAAACAAGGTTCGCCGACTCGATTGCCTGTAGGATTTGACGTTCGATGTGCTCGCTTAGCTGGTCGGCATCGACTATCCCGTACCCGCCGGTATCGATAAGCTCGAAGTACCTGTCGTTCCTTTCGATGATGGTGCTCACCCGGTCCCTTGTAACGCCTGCTGTCGGCTCGACGATACTTATCATCTCACCTGCCAGCGCATTCAAAAGACTGCTCTTGCCCACATTAGGCCGGCCGATTATCGCAACGATGGGTAATGCCATATATCACGTCCAAACTTTGATTCGATAAAAAACCAATTATACCAAACTATTCGTCACTTTGAAACCTTAACGTCTTTGTTTGCCGACCGTTGTACCGTCGAAAGGATGCTTGACTTCTCTGCAGACTTGGGCCAGAATCCACATTTGATTTTACAAACTGCAATTTCGAGAGGCTACCTGTGCGACGGTTCATTTGCCCTGATAAGCTCGACCGTGAACTACTGAAGCTGTTACGGAAATTGGAGTAGGTAGCTTTACGAATAATACTCACCACTCAAGTCTCTGTATCTTCATATTGAAATACTTTCTCTATACCCACTCCAAAAGTTTTTGCTATTTTAAACGCCAGAGTAAGAGATGGTGAATACTTCCCCGCCTCGATCGCGAGAATCGTCTGCCGCGTTACGCCAGCCTTATCGGCCAACTCCTGCTGCGTCATTTCACCGTTTTCAAATCGCAATCTGCGAATCTGATTCTTGGTTTCACTTTTTGCCATCTTTGACCCCCATCCTGTATGCGAGCAGAGTTATTAAAGACTTCGAAGTCACAAAGCAAAAAAACGCTCCGACCACTAATGCTATCAATTCATACACAGGGACCGACCCTTTTGACCTGAAAAAAATAAATGCCATTATGCACATTACAGCAAAGTAACTGCAGGTTATTACAGATGCCATAAGGGTTCCTCTTGCGTAAATTAGCTCGTCACGTTCATCAAAATTGATCTTGCCTCTTTTTCTCCAAAAAAGTACCGGTGAAATCCCAACTAGACAGCCAATTCCTAATAAAATAACTACCGCAAATTTGATTACCCCTATGGCCGCCATTACCATGGCTAAGACTGCTCCTGCCACCATCACAACCAAATTGAACCATGCAATCTTTTGTTGTCTATTCATGATTTTTCTCCTTTCGCTCCCCGGCCATACTGAACCAGAATTGCCGCTTAACATACAATCTTCATAAAGAAAGCCCCTCCAGCAGCCATCAACGGCAGTGCTATCGTTGGCACGGAATTTTTTGGTCCGATGATGAGAAACAACAGAAAAGACGATACAACAAGAACTATCCAGAAGGTTGTATAGGCGAAAGATACTGCTCTTTTTATAATAAGACTGTCACGTTCGTCGCAGACAACCTTATCGGCGCCCTGCGGTTTTTTAAAGAAAAACCTATTAAACCTCAAAATTACTAAGGGTGCTATAAACCAAAACCCTATTGTTGAAAAACCGCGTATGTGGACTTCTATTGCGATTGCAGTTGTCATAATAATAATCGTTCCAATTATTACGATTAAATTAAGCCATGCTATTTTTTGGTATCTGTTCATGATTTTCCTCCTTTATTTCCCCGGCCGTACTGAACCAGAATAGCGATAGAATGCATGAGTTCTAAAGTAACACCTATTCCTACAAGTATGAGGGGCAATACATTAACAGAGATTGAACCGTTTGGCCCAAGGATGAACCACGGGACCATGCAAACAGCGGTAAAAACCAGCCAAAATATACTATAGGCCGCTAATATAGCTCTGTAATTAATCAATCTGTCGCGTTCATCGAGGTCAACCTTGCTGCGCCCTTTTTTAAATAGCAAGGGTGATAATCCAAGCAGTCCTAACGTGCCGAAACACCCTAATCCGCCCATGGCTTTTGGCATACCCACTGTGATAGCTAATATACTAATAACAGTTCCGCTCAGGAACAAACTCGCCACTATCACGATTACATTGTACCACGCAATTTTATGCCATCTATTCATAATACTTCTCCTTTATATTTGATTCTTGTTATGTAAGCCATATATTACATATTGTAACCTATACATTACATTATGTCAAGTATTTTTTACATACTTTTGCAAAATTTTTACGCCGTTTTCAGCCTAAAATCCGCCAAAACCACCCCCAGCTTCCCAAAAATCCCCAATAATCAACAGTAAATAGTCAAATGCATGGCCCCCTTAACAGCTATTCTATTAATACTTACTCCGCTGTTTTTGCGGGTTCCTTATTGCCTTAGCGGGGCGGTGTTAAAAATACTTAACCCAACTGCTATTGCAGAATCAACACAAGATATGTTCTTTACCCCGCGCGGACAAATCGAGCTATATTTAGCCCCAGTCTCTGACCAAAGTTGTAGGCGCGAGCATAACTTTTTTCTTCTTAGTGCGAGAGAGTTGTTATGCTCACGCAGGGTTTGCTTTTCTTCCCCTCCAATTCTTGTTTTATTTCCCACATGGGCGATGGTATTGCCCATTTTATATGGCTAAAGGAAAAGTGAATATTCCTAAGTTATTTCAGATTCAGAATTAGTGAGTCCCACTCGGGAAATTTCCTGTTCTGAATTATAGCCATTATTACATCTGCGCAGAGTTCCATACCTTCACTAAGAAGGTCGCGGGTCGGTTTACTTACTTTGTTGACCGTCATTTTAAGGGGCACTTTACCTGAATGAATAGCTTTTGATCTGCACTCGTATATCGCCCTGAGTAGGTCATAAATTTGTGCTCTATCACTGGGCTTTTCCCCTAGCATCCATGCCCCTCTGAGTCTGAATGTAAAAGAAATCTGCTCGTGAGATGATCTGTCGTGTAGAAATAGTGATTCTAAAGCCACGCCAAGATCTAGGGCCATGTCTTCAAGTGATTGTCGCCTTTTGGCTTGGTTTAGTCTTCTGATAGGAATACGAAGTTGTTGCTTAATCTCATTAGAGAGCTCAGAAAAAAGCCTGTAGATTTTACGAAGGCGATTGAGGTCTTCGCAGGAAGGTTCACAACTCTGTGATATTATAACATCGGAATTTGGACCTGACCAAGAACTGCCTGTAAGATAATAACAAGGTATCCAGCTTTCAAGTGCATACCATGCATACATTAAACGAATTGATGTTTTAAGCACTAAGGATAACACATCAAACGCATCGTATATTATGTTAGACCCTCTTGGAGCTCTAGGCCTGGAGCTTGTTTCAAAGGTCTTTGGAAACAATTGCACTTTCCTGACAATAGCTGCTTGGGGTGAAGATTCTATCTGAGCAGGATATGACAAGAAAAACCATCCTCCAGTTGATAGAGGAGATATTGAATGCTTTTGTAGAGAATCGGGTATATTCTCAAAGGGCATAAGTTTAATCTCATCATCAAATGAAAAGTCCTTATTCAATTTCAGTCCACTAATTGCAAGAATATGAAAAGCGGGATTGTGGTCTAAGGCAATGTATTTTTCCAAAAGCTCTATAGCTTTGTCAGAACCTTCGTTTACTGCTGTTAGAATGATCCAGCGAGCAAGGATATCGTATGTCACTCCACCGGCGCCTGTTCCCATGTTTAACATTTTACGATTGAATATTTCCAATTCTGGTTCAGTGGCTAAATAATTGGTGAGTTCATCCATAATCTTCTGGTCTATTTCTGCAAAATAGCCAAGCATTTTTTCAGCAATAGTCCCTTTTAAATTATCTGGGGGAGCATATTTGAACTTGACTGAGTCCCCAGATAATCTGCTTAGGATTGAATTTAAACGATTGTTATCCATATCTAAGCGAGTTCATTTGCTCTTATTTTATGTAATAATAATTATGAGGTTCCGGCAAAGATATATTTTAAATCAGAGATGCATCATCTCACCTTTTATTATGTTATTATGCTCCCAACTGTCGCCAAACACAAGCTGAATTTTTTTGATTTCTGCTCTTTAAATTTCCCTTCCTCTTTACATACTTGACCTGTGATTTCTTTTTAGTTTTTACTGAGCTCGAAAAAAACGAAGCAATTGGCAAAAGACTTAATCGCCAATTGTGAGTGCCTCGCCAGAACGCTTGCAGTGAGCTAACTTGGTAAACTTAGTTCGAGAGAGTTGTCGTTAAATTGACAACTAACTTACTGTATTTTGTTTTCTGTCTCTTGTATTCTGCGAGATATGAGATAAAAATTCGGGGCCGGAAAAATTTTACAAAAAAACACAAAATTTCACCTGCTTTTCACAAAAAAA
>CAYSLN010000028.1:0-16231 GCA_964431825.1 uncultured Pirellulales bacterium
TTCTCCACCCACGCCATTGGGTGTGTTTGATGGAGCATGGTCGGAACCAGCTTATCATTATTTTCGTCTTTGTACATCAGCCAGGCCAGCGAGAGTGTCTTGACATTGCTGGTGCAGTGGACACGCTTGGCCTGGTCTCTGGCTGCTCTCAAAGAAGGCATCAGAATTGCCATTAATACCGCAATGATTGCAATTACCACCAGCAACTCAATTAGCGTAAAAGCCTTTTTTTCATCGTTGTTTCTCTTTTCCGATCAGCAATGATCCGTGTGACTTCGAGAAAAAGGCCCGCGTAGGTTCCTTTTATGTTCATTATCTATGCAGTAAGATGTGTAAATGCAGTGTTGTGTTACATTAATTTTGTGTTTTTTGTTGTTTCTAACGTCTGATACGTGTTTTATTACATATGGGCCGATATGTAAATAGTTATCATCTTTTAACAAGGTGCCCCAGTGACGATTCACGGGTTACCCGCAGGAGCAGATTCGGGTATGGTTCAATCTAAATATGGCCGGCATAGACTTCTCAATGATGCTCAGCTTCCTCGTAATATTAACCTGCAAACGCAAATCCTGTGTAAAACTTTCGTACAAAAGGGTGCACAAAATAATGCACAAAGTAAGAACTTCTTGGCGATATGGTTAATAGTAGTGATAGCCCTGTTGCAAAGAGCTTTTATATGCTGGGAAAAACTGTATGGTTGAATTTACAAAAGAACAACGCTTCCTTTACCTGTTTTGCTTTTTGCTTATCTTCTCCATCAGCCTAAGTCTCAAAGGCCAGGACGTTGCAGTCACTAATCGCCGCGATTCACTCACGTCGCCTGGCTCTGTTGCTCCGGCCCGGCAGGTTCTCATCTATCATGGGACAAGTGATGCATCCGCGGCAGCTGTTGTCGGCCTCGATATGTTTATTGTAGCCGATGATGAGAATAACGTATTGAGAGTTTACAAAACTAACAGAGGCGGACTGCCCCTGTTCTCTTACGACTTGACGGATTTCCTTGATATCGAGCCGGAATATCCGGAGGCGGACATTGAAGGCGCAACAATGATTGGCAATCGTATTTATTGGATAACCTCGCACGGCAGAAACAAAGATGGCGAAATCAGGCCGAACCGCTATCGCTTTTTCGCCACCTCAATTGACCTCAAAAATGGAAACATTTCAGTCCGTCCTGTCGGTATTCCATGTAAGACGCTTCTCCATAAGCTGCTCGAAACCGATAGTTCCGTTCAATCGATACTGGTAAAAGCAACCAGGCTTGATGATGTTGACCTTAAAAAACGCCGGCTCAAAACTTTGGCCCCGAAAAGGCAGGGCCTCAATATCGAAGCCCTCTGTGCATCGGCAGATGGCAGGATGCTCTACATCGGCTTCAGGAACCCCCGACCATCTAAAGGCCTGATAAATAGAACCGCCAGAGCGCTTGTCCTGCAGTTGAAGAATCCGGATGCGGTGGTTGAAAGAGCTGATACGCCGGCTTTCGGTCCGCCGATGTTGTGGAATTTGGCTGGCCGGGGAATAAGGAGCATGGAGTACTCCGATTTTCACAAGGTGTATTTTATTATTGCCGGACCCCATGATGAAACCTCAGACTTTGCCTTATATCGCTGGTCGGGAGAAGAAGATACGCAGCCTACCCTCGTCCACAAGTTGGATTCATACGAAAACAATCTAACCCCGGAAGCCCTGCTTGCCTTCAAGAACTCCCCCGGCCTTTTCCTCTTGAGCGACGACGGCTCCTTGCCTGTTCAAATATCCGACCGCTCCGACTGCATGGAAGGAGAACTAAATAAAGACGGAACATGCCCCAATAAATTCTTAACCGACCCTGCAAAAAAAACCTTCAGAGCAATTTGGCTATATCCCTGATTTTGATGGCCGAAGCCGCCCATCTGTTAGCTTCATTAACTCCTTTCTTATTTGTTCATACAGAGCATCTGTCCACCGAGGCAATGGATAAGTGAGTTCGGGCATTTCGGTCTTCCGAAAATCAACCGGACTCAGTATGACCGAAATATTGTCAATACCCGTTTCAGCAGCGAGGATAAACAAATCTTCCGCCGCTTCGTTGCCCATAGCAAGACAGCCAATTGAAGCTCTGCTTCCGTGGATCATGATGTCACCACCCGGATTTGTCCTCCCATCACGCCTCGCCTGGGCAAGGTCGGACTCATTGGGATAGTTTATTCTAAGCGAAAGGTGGAACGCACTGTTTGGATTGAGAGATTCAATTCTATAAATGCCCTCCGGAACCTGACCGTCACCTTCTTCCAGTTTTGGGCCGAGCCGTCCACTGGCAGCGAGAATTGGATATGTTCGAATGAATCGCAATTGTTTGTCCCGACCGCAGGCCCAGACTTCGAGCACATTTTCCTGTTTGAGACCGACAAAGACAATTCTTTCAGGTGGATACGACACCTCAGCGCCTTCGAAATACGGGAGCAGCCTTTCCCTAACCGTTTGTCCGTATTCGACAAGCCGCTCTGATACGGTTTTCTTACCTTGGATTACTTGGATGGCCTCGACAATAGACCTCTGCAGATGTGTTCGAAAAACAAACGCCATCGCTGCAACACCGACAATGATTGGAGGAATATACAACTTTTTCATAATAATTACAGCTAATCGTAACGGAACTTTAGTGCCTGTCCAGATTGTGTTTTATCATTATCAAAGCTGGCCGGAATAAAACCTGTATTTTTGTGCTTGTCTGGCAAATCTGTTCCCTGCAAAATAATCTGGGCAAAGGTATTGACTGTCAAGCAATTTTGAGTAAATTTATATGTTTTCGATGGGTATAAGGCTGCCTGCTCACAAGCCGGAGTTGGTGGTCGTTTAGTGGAGATAGTTATGATAGAAGTCAGAGAACTTCGGCGTAGTTTCGGCCCGGTCTTGGCTGTCGATGGCATATCGTTCAGTGTTGAAGCGGGCCAGGTCCTGGGCCTTCTCGGGCCAAACGGGGCCGGCAAAACTACAGCAATGAGAATGTTGGCCTGTTTCGTCAGACCGGACAGCGGAACAGCTACCGTCTGTGGCTACGACATCTTGAAAAATCCCGTTGAGGTCAGGCGCTCCCTCGGATATCTGGCCGAGAATTCACCCGCTTACGGCGAGATGACGGTAGGGGGGCTTCTGAACTTTGTTTGCGACGCGAGATCTATTAACGGCAAACAACGCAAGAGCATCCTCGACCGTATTGTCCCGATGTGTTCCATTGACTCTGTCTATCATCAAACTATTGAAACATTATCGAAAGGCTATAAACGCCGTGTAGGACTCGCCCAGGCCTTAATACACGACCCCGATGTCCTTATTCTTGATGAACCTACTGATGGGCTTGATCCTAATCAGAAATATGAGGTCAGAAAACTTATAAGCAATATGGCGAAGGACAAGTGCATTGTTGTATCCACTCACATTCTTGAAGAGGTTGAGGCTATCTGTTCCAGAACGATAATAATCTCCAGAGGTCGTGTACTCGTGGATTCCACACCTGCAAAATTGAAAGAGCAGTACAACTGCAGTCTGGATGAAGTCTTCCGAAAAATTACCACGGCTAAAAGTTAAGAGGAGTTAAAAATGAACAGCTTTTGGGCTGTATTCAAAAGAGAGTTGAAGAGTTATTTCACGACACCTCTTGCGTATGTCTTTCTCGTCATCTTTTTGTTTTTCTCGGCGTATCTGACATTCAAGCAGGGCTTTTTCGAAGTCCGGCAGGCCGATATGCGTGCCTTTTTTCTGAATCTCCCTCTGCTGTTTGTCTTTATGGTGCCGTCGACCGCAATGCGCCTCTGGGCCGAAGAACGCAAGACCGGCTCCATTGAGCTGCTGCTTACTTTGCCGATTACAATAACACAGGCTGTCCTCGGCAAGTTCTTTGCTGCGTGGCTCTTCCTCACCATTGCACTGGCCTTGACCTTCCCTATGGTAATTACCGTTTGCTACCTTGGCGACCCCGATATAGGCTTGATTGTTACCGGTTACCTGGGCAGCTTTTTGATGGCAGGGGGCTTTCTCGCTATAGGCTGCTTCTTTTCAGCAATCAGCAAAAACCAGGTTATAAGTTTTGTCCTCTCGGTCGTTGTCTGTGCAATGCTTGTCTTTGCAGGTATGCCGACAACACTCAATTTCGTTTCCACATTCCTGCCTGCCGGTTTTGTCTCAGCGATAGAAAATATGAGTTTTCAGACTCACTTCGAGTCGATCCAGAAGGGGGTCCTGGAGTTCAAAGATATTTCGTATTTCGTTTTGTTGATTGTTGGTTGGGTTGCTGCCTGCACTATTGTTTTAAATGAAAGGAAGGCCAGCTGATGAACCGGACGATAAGAGCAGTTATCGGGGCCATTCTTGTTTTAGTGATTGCTTTCTCCGCTATAAGCATTTCTCAAAACCTTACAAATAGACTAAAGCTCGACCTTACTGGCCAGAAGCTTTACACGCTTTCGGACGGAACCAGGGCGATTTTGGCAAAGCTCCATCAGCCGGTCAAAGCCAAACTTTACTATGCGAAGACCGCCGCCCTCAAAGCACCTGACCAGATTCGGTATTTCAACAATTATTATGAGTTTGTCAAAGCGTTGCTGGAGGAATATACAACTGCGGCCAAGGGCATGGTCGAGTTGGAAATAATCGACCCCAGACCTTTTTCTAAAGAAGAAGAGCAGGCGCTTCAGTATGGTTTGAAACGCTTTCCCATAACTCGGGAAGAAAACTTTTTCTTCGGCCTGGTGGTGCAGACACAATTTGGAGTTGAAAAGACTATACCTTTCTTCTCGCCGGACCGGCAGAATTTTGTTGAGTATGATATAAGCTATCTCATAGACACCGCCGTTACTCGCCAGAAAAAAAGAATTGGCGTCATCAGTTCGCTGCCTGTAATGGGCCAGGATGTAACCCCTTATATGGCCCGGTTGATGCAAATTCAGAACCAGCGCCCCAAGCCGCCATGGACTATTATTACACAGTTGCGCAAACAATGTGAAGTCAAACAGGTCCCAATCGATGTAAACGACATAGAAGATGTTGATATCCTGATTGTTATTCACCCTAAGGACCTGCCGAAACAGACCCTCTTTGCAATAGACCAGTTTGTGCTCAAAGGCGGCAGAACGATTGTATGCGTCGACCCTCATTGTTTTGCCGACCGGCCCGACCGAATGGCGCTGCAGATGGGCTCTTTGCCTTCGCAGAGTTCCGATTTAAATGTGCTTTTGCGAACCTGGGGCCTTGAAATGCCGGCCGGTAAGTTTGCTGGAGACAGGAGCTTGGCACTGCCAGCTCCCCAGAGTCAGGAGAATATCATTGGTTTCCTTGACCTTACGCCGAAGTGCTTTAACCACGACAGTGTTGTCACAGCGCACCTCAATAAGGTCGTGGTTTTGTTTGCTGGTGTGCTTAATGAAGTGGACAAACCGGATGATGCCGAAGAAGGCAAGCTTGAGATTGAGCGAACCCCGCTTGTTATGACTACTAAAATGGGTAATACCTTCTCAGTAACCAGCCCCTACGAACTGATTATGCTCGATGCCAAAATTCTTATGGATAGATTTTTCGATGGTTCTGAGCCCGTGCCTGTGGCCTATCTGGTTACAGGTCGTTTCAAAAGCAGTTTCCCTGATGGCATTGAGATCGAAGTTGAGCAAGAGTCAGGAGACCCAAATGAGGATAAAAAAACTACAAAGCTCACAGGCCTAAAAGAAGCTGCCGAAGACTGTGCAGTGGTGGTCTTTGCAGATGTCGATTTTATAAGCGATGGAGTAGCGTATCGTGAGTTTCTCCCGTTTGGCATGATTGCTTTTGGTGATAATAGTACCTTACTGCTCAATACAATTGATGATTTGGGCGGCTCCAGTGACTTGATTTCAATCAGGTCACGGGGCAACTTCCAACGGCCGTTCACTGTTGTAGACGAAATTGAAAGACAGGCAGATTCTGAAACTGCTGCAGAAGTAGCCAAGATTAACATGCAGATTGAAGGCTTCAATAGGGAGTTACAATCTATCGTGGCTTCAGCGCAACAAGGCCAGGAAGATATCGTCGGAAGTACAATCATGCAGAAAAAACGCGAGCTCGAATTAAAGTTACACCAGGCTAACCGTGAGAAACGCTCAATCCAAATGAAAAGACGTGAGCGTATCGAACATCTGGGTAACGCGTTGCGCCAGGCTAACATGCTTGCTGCCCCGATTGTGATACTAATCATTGCAGTAGTCTTGTCTATTCGACGCAGCGCGCGAAAAAGGCATTATATTAGCCATGCAAGCGATGCCTGACTTGTAACTCAGGGAGTTTTTGTAATGAGCAATAGAAAACTTGCGATATTAGCTGTTGTTGCTGTTCTTATGATGGTCTGGGCCGTGCTTCAGTCGCGTATTTCGAACAGACCACGAACCGAACCGGGCGCACCGTCATATCTTATCCAGGGTCTTGACCCCGCTGATGTGGGCAGCATCGTTTTGGGAGCGGGCCAGGATACAGTGACCCTAAAGCGTCGGGGCAAAGGTTTTGTTGTTGTCGATAAAGACAATTATCCTGCCGACACAAAGCAGGTAAATGCTTTGCTCACAGCATCTCTGGATATTCGTACCGGGCAGTTGTATACGGATAACGCCGCCAATCATAGCGACCTTGGCGTCACAGAAGAAAATGCCCGCGACGTTGTCAGATTTCTCAAGCCTGATTCATCACTCCTTGTTGGTTTCGTTCTGGGACAGGACAGAGAACTTGGCCAGGGTACTTACGTCCGGTTGCTTTCAAGCAATAAGGTTTACATCGCTCAGGGGGTGCCCCGGATTAGAGAACAGGCAATGGAGTATATCAACCGGGACCTTATTTCCCTTCAGCGCGAAGATATTGACTCGGTAACAGTCGGTTCCTCGATCGCTGAATATACACTTAATGCAAAGCAGGATGGCCGGGGCTTAGTATTGGAAAATACTCCTGTTGGCAAAAAATTAAAGGATAGTGACTCTCAGAGTGTTTTCACTGCCTTAACAAGCCTCGGGTTTGATGATGTTAAGAAAGAATCGGCTCAAAGTGAGCAATTGACCTTCGATAGGCAATTTGTATGCGTGCTCAAGGATTCGACTGTTTACACACTAAAAATTGCCTCTAAAGATGACCAAACGTATGTAACTTGCCAGGCCCGGTTCACAGACACAGAGCCTGTCACAAAAGAAAGAGACGTTGTTGAGTCGGAAGAAGAATTGAAAAAGAAGGAAGCTGTACTAATTACCCGCGGCAAAGCAATGGAATTCACAGCAAGACATAAGGGATGGATTTATAAGATCCCACAGGGCAAAGCCGATGCCCTGACAAAGGAACTTTCAGATTTGCTTGAAGATGAGCCGGCCTCCGAAGAAATCGGACAGACCCCCGAACCTGCAAAGCCTTGACCATAGAGCCTCGCATTTCGCATTTGTTTCAATCAGCATCACTATTCACATGATAAATCCCCATCGTTGCTTATGAAACCTAAGTGTTACTGTGTTCCGTAAGGAATCCAATGATTATTATTAGCACAAGCCATAATCCCATGTTTTGACGGCTTTCTTCTTGACATTTTCCTGCCAATCAAGTAAACTTGTGTCTATTAAAAGGAAAGCGGCGGGAAGCTGTCTTTGCTTTGTACCAATCTGCCCATCTCAAGCAAGGATTGTTCTCTGTGCTGCTTTTATGTCTTCTAACAGGAGGATATATGTGATGAAACATATAACACCGGTGATATTAGTACTTTTCATGTTGATGACTCCCTCCCGCGGGTTTGGAGACGACTCATCCCTCAATCTTGGACCCGAAGAGCTCGTTCAGGCCGGAGGCGCTGACATCGATGTCGGCATCTACTCCGTGCCTTCCTTTGTGGATTGGAATAACGACTATTTGAAGGACTTGGTCATCGGCACTGGCGGCGGGAATGTGCGTGTATACCTTAATGTTGGAACCGAATCCGATCCGCAATTCTCGAGTTACTTTTACGCCCAGTCCGGCGGCTCCAATCTTTATTGTACACCTTCTGGCTGCATGGGTTGTTTCCCCAGAGTTGTCTATTGGGATGCGGATGCTCGTAAAGACCTGCTTGTGGGCCAGTCCGACGGAACCGTCAAAATCTTCCTGAATGTCGGCACCGACGAGGACCCGAGCTTCGACGCCGGCACATTACTACAGGTTGGTGAGCCTGGTTCAGAAACGAATATTGATGTTGGCTCTCGCGCTACCATCTCTATTGTGGACTGGAATAGCGACGACAGGAAAGACCTTGCAGTCGGTGCACTCGATGGGCAGATACGCATTTTTTTAAATGAAGGAACCGATACCAAGCCTGTCTTTTATAATCAGGTGTTTGCCCAGGAAGATGGAGGCTCTCTGACTGTGCCGAGTCTGCGTTCGAGTCCCATTGTTCTCGATATAGACGGCGACGGCAATAAAGACCTGCTTGCAGGCAACACCAATGGCCAGCTCTTATTCTATGCCAATGTCGGCAACGACTCGGATCCAAACTTCTCAGGTTATACTGCCGTAGAGGCCGATGGTGTTCCAATTGACCTTCCCAGCGCACCTCGTTCTAGGCCGTCCGTGTGCTACTGGACAGGAGATGGCTACTTCGGACCCATAGATGGTTACCTTGATGTCCTGATTGGAGCCTCTGATGGGAAGGTCCATCTCTACCGCGGCACTTCTGCTGTTGGAGATATAAACGCAGATGGCAACGTTGATTTCGTGGATTTCAGCCTGTTCGCTGGTTATTGGGCCCAGACCGACTGCGGCCAATGCGGCGGAGCTGACCTTAACGACGATACCAACGTGGACTTCAATGATGTGCAGCAGTTTGTCGAAAATTGGCTTATAGGCCTTCAGTAGCTGACTGTTCCACGTGCAAATCATTAAAAAAGCACAGATTCCGCTCTGGTAGCCTTTTCGCCTCTTTTCTTGTACTTGCCCATAGGTTACGATTATTTTCAGCTCTCGTATTTCTCAAACCTGTATTTTTTGTTAGCAATGAGCGGGTTTTTGCTTATAATCGCGCTTGCATTTTTATTCGAGAACCACAAAAAGGAAATTTGTATGGCAACAGACAAGATAACTATAGTCGGTGCCGGCAACGTTGGCGCAACAACTGCTTACATCGCTGCCACCAAACAGCTCGGCGATATAGTTCTTCTCGACATAGTACAGGGACTCCCCGAAGGCAAAGCTCTTGATATCGCTCAGGCCGGTCCCGTCCAGCTTTATAACTCTGATATAATTGGCACCACCGACTGGAAGAAAACTGCCGATAGCAATATTGTAATCATAACAAGCGGCCTGCCTCGAAAACCAGGAATGAGCCGCGATGACCTCCTGGCAAAGAACGTCCAAATCGTCAAAGATGTCAGCAAAAAAACCGCCGAGTTTTCCCCCAACAGCATTGTCATTGTTGTCTGCAATCCCCTCGATGCCATGGTTTATACCGCTGCTAACGTGACCGGTTTCGCCAAAAATAAAGTCATGGGAATGGCCGGTGCACTGGACTCGGCACGTTTTAGCTATTTTCTCGCCAAAGAGCTTGGCGTAAGTGTCGAGGACATAAGCACCGTTTTGATGGGTGGTCATGGTGATGATATGGTCCCTCTGCCGCGATTTACATCCGTCAGTGGAATACCTATTACCGAGTTGCTCGATGAGAGCAAAATCGCTGAACTTATCGACCGGACCCGAAAAGGCGGCATCGAAATAGTAAATCTGCTCGGCTACAGCGCTTATTATGCCCCCGCCGCCGGGACTGTTAAAATGGCTGAAGCAATCTTGAAAGATAAAAAAACCGTCATTTCCTGCTGCGCCTATTGTGACACAGAATATGGTGCCGGCGGATATTTTGTTGGTGTCCCCGCTATACTTGGCAAAGAAGGCGCTGAGAAGATTATACAACTCGATTTGAATGACTCGGAGCGGACTCAGTTTCAAAAGTCACTCGACCATGTAAAGCAGCTTGTTGCAAAGGTTGATAATATACTGTGAACAAAATATTTACTGGGGTTATTTGTTGTCATTTGTCGATTAATAAGATAGTCTACCTGATATAAAGCGGGCTTAGATAATGGGTTGCAAATGGAATTGATAAAGAAGATCAAGCAGGCTGAAACTCAGGCACTGCAAATTATCGAAAAGGCAAAAGCCGATACAGCCGCCCGGGCTGAAGAAAATCGCGACAATCGAATTCAAGCCTTGGCCCAGGCCGAGCAGGAAAGAAAAAAGGCCGTCGAGGCCGCTGTTTCAAAGGCGCGATCCCAGGGACTTGAGGAAACTGAGAAACTTAAAGCCCAGGCCCAGGGCCAGCGTCAGGAGCTACGTGATAAGACAGCCGGCAAAATGGCCGCAGCCGCAGCAAAAATAACGGATTATTTGAGAAGCTGACCATGGCCGTAGCCAGGATGGCGAAAGTGATTATTGTTACCCATCGCTCGCAGGCTTCAGACCTTCTTGAAGCCCTGCAGGCCGAAGGTATCTGCCAGATACTCAACGCCCAACAGGCGATGGTCAGCAAAGACCTACCGGAGCTTGGCACCACCGCAGAACAGCCAAATGCTAAAGATATCCGGGAGCGGATAAGTCGCCTCGAAAAGAGCATCGCCTTTCTTAAAAATTATGCCGAACCCCAAAAGGGTCTTGCCTCTGTTCTTTCGCCCCGTGCCGTTATCGACGAGAAATCGTATAACGAAGTTGTTGCGGATGCTCAAATTTCAAACATTACGGAACAGTGTAGCCGGCTCGAAGAGTCGATAGAAAAAGCAAAGACCAAGATAGAACACCTCAATGATACCTTGCAGATGCTCTATCCATGGAAATCCCTTGAAACCCCCGTGCAAGAAATTGCCCGGCTTCAATTGGCAACCTGCTGGGCGGGACTTGTGCCCACACAACATTTCGAGCAGCTAAAGCAAAAAATAATCGAGATCGGAGCTGAAATCCAGCAGATTGGTCCTCCTGCCGGCAAAAATGCCTGCTTGGTCGCCTCTCTAAAAGAAAATGCCGGAGATGTGCAAAAGATCTTGCGCTCGGCCGAGTTCGACCACGTTACATTCGAGGGCCCCCATCTTGTAGTAGATGGCAAAACGGAAACCCGCGAGCCGATGACCGGCACCGTCTCGGAATTGATTGACCAACACACCAAAAGGCTCGACCGGACGCAAAAACAGTTAAAGCAATGCACCGAAAAAGCTGCCGTTTTGTCCCGCAACCTGCTAAAGATCGAGATTCTTCTCGACCATTACAACAATCTGTTAAACAGAGAGCACACCAGGGACACCGCACCCGCCACCGAGCATACGGTTATTTTGGAGGGCTGGGTCAGGAAAAAAGATTTCTCCCGTTTGGAAAAGACAGTATCTGGCTTTGAGGCGTCGAGTCTGACAAAAATCAAACCGGCCAAAGACGAAGAAATACCCGTCGAAATAGAAAACAAAAATGTCATAAAACCCTTTGAAGTTATAACCCGCCTCTACGGCATGCCACAGCATTTTGAGGTCGACCCGACGAGCTTTCTGGCGCCGTTTTTCGCCTTGTTTTTCGCATTGTGCCTCACCGATGCCGGTTACGGAATCGTTATTGTCGTCCTGATGGCGTTTTTGATAAAGAAAATGCAGGGTGATAAAAAACTGATGTGGATGATCGGAATCTGCTCGGTTGTCACCGTAGGAGCAGGCGCACTTACCGGCGGATGGTTCGGCGACGCTGTCCAGCAGCTAAATATCGGCTGGCTCAGCGCAGCTCGCAGTCGTATGATTTGGTTCGACCCACTCGACAAACCGATGAATTTCTTCTATCTGTCCCTTGCCCTCGGTTACTTCCAGATTATGGTCGGCCTTGTTATCGCATTTGGCCACAATTTAAAACAGAAGAACTTCATTACAGCGATATGTGACCAGTTGACATGGCTTGTCATGCTAAACTCAATCGTAATATTCGGAGCGAGCAAATTTGGCCAGGTGCCCGCCCACGTTGGTTCCTTGTTTGGCAAGGTGGCGCTTGTCCCTGCGGCGATTATTTTTCTCTTCAGTCACCGAGAAGGTGGCTTGGGCGGCCGCTTGGGTATGGGAGCTTATAATCTCTTTAGTGCTATATTCTATATGGGCGATGTGCTTAGCTACCTCAGGTTAATGGCGCTCGGTATGGTTACCGCCGGTCTGGCGATGGCAATTAATGTCATTGCAGGAATTGCCGCCGAAATACCTTACGGTATAGGTTTTGTGTTGATGATAGTCGTTCTTGTTAGTGGCCATGGATTCAATATCGCAATGTCTGGGCTCAGCGCCTTTGTTCATACGCTCAGACTACAGTACGTCGAGTTTTTCCCGAAGTTCTTTGTTGGCGGCGGAAGGGCGTTTGACCCGCTGAGCAAGCAGTACAAGCACATTTACATCGGCAAAACCCGGAGATAGTTGTTGGACAATAAATAAGAAAGGCAGGTTAGCAATGGATTATGGAATGACGTTAGCTTTGGTTGGCGCAGGATTGGCGGCTTTTCTGGCCGGCATCGGCTCGGCCATTGGAATCGGTATCGCTGGCAGAAGCGCGACCGGTGTTCTCAGCGAAAAGCCTGAAAGGTATGGCCAAATGTTTATTATGGTCGTGCTGCCGGGTACGCAGGGATTCTATGGCTTCTTGGCGGCATTTCTTGTGATGCTCAATCTAAACTTCTTTGGAACGGGCGGTCCCATCGATGTCTCCGTCAAGCTCGGCTGGCAGGTCCTCGCTGCCTGTCTGCCCGTAGCTTTTGCAGGTCTGATGAGTGCGATTCATCAGGGCAAGGTCTGTTCCGGAGGTATTTTGATGGCCGCAAAGAGACCGGAAATGGCATTTAAGGCCGGCGTTGTCTATGCAGTTATGGTTGAGGTATATGCCGTTCTTGGTCTTCTGGTGACAATGTTCATTCTGCTAAAAGGTATCAGTTGGCCTACACCGGCTTAATAAACCAGGCTGAATTCAAAATTCGAGATATTAAACTATGGAAGCTAAACAGGTAGTAGAAAAAATACTGGCCGACGCCGAGGCTGAGGCTAAAAACATAATGAAACAGGCTGACGAGAAGCAAACCGTCCAACAGGCCGAACTTGCCGAACAATTGAAACAATACAAAAAGCAAACCGATGTTCTTGCGCACAAGGCCGGCGAAGACGAAAAATCCCATATACTTGCTGCGGCGAGAATGGATATTACAAAAGAATATCTGCGCGAAAAAAGAAAGATACTCGATGAGGTCTTTGACCAGGCACGCACCCAGCTGCAAAACTTGCCGGATGAGCAATATCGGGCTCTTTACACTAAACTGATGCTCGAAGCGGTTGAGACCGGTGACGAAGAGGTCGTGGTCGATAAAAACGAAAAGCGCATCGACAAGGACCTCATCGATAAGGTCAATCAGCAGCTAAGCTCACCTAAGAAAGGCAATTTGAAATTATCCGACGAAAAGCGGGACATCGGAGCAGGCTTTATCTTAAAACACGGAAAGATAAAGACCAATGTCTCTATCGAGGTCTTGCTCGACCGCACACGAAAGGACCTCGAAATCGAATTAGCAAAGGAACTGTTCGCGAACTAAATCATAATTTTCTGTAAAAGGAAATGACTGTGAATGCTCACTTCAGGTTATTATTTGTCGCAATACTGGGGCTTTGGGGCTTGAGCGGATGCGGTTCTTCTATGACTTCTTATTGGAAGTTTGACGAAGGCAAGGGAGCGACTGCACACGATTCAATCCGCTCTGAAGATGGACAAATCTATGGGGCAAAGTGGGAAGCTGGCGTTTTAGGGACTTCTTTGCGATTTGATGGCAGTGATGATTATGTCCAGACTACTCGAAATATTGACCAGGGTGGTTCAACTGACATCACAATCACAGCTTGGGTTTACCCGACAAGAACAGGCCCTGGCAGGCATCAGATAATCAGCACTGACGATGGAGGCTTTGACTGGAGCATCCTAAGACAAGGTAATCAATGGTGCGCATTTACCGGAGACGCCTCTTGGGGTTCCGGATTCAACGTAGACCTCAATGCGTGGCAGCACGTAGCGGTTGTTTTCAAGCCGGATGAAGACGTTGTATTTTACAAAAATGCTGTAAGTCGTTTCAGGGGATCCGCCCCGGCTACAGATGCCAACGACGGTAATGTCGCTATCGGTAATAACCCCGGACCGTGGGATGAATACTTCCAGGGCAAAATTGATGAAGTTGCTATCTACGATAGGGCTTTATCTGCCAAAGAAATCGAAAAGATTTATGAAAAGGGTGCTGCTCGATGCAGAGATCTCAGAACAGCCGACAGCCAAACAAACCAAAGAAAAAGAGCCGAAGCCCGGAAAATAAGAGTAGAAACTCGAAAATTAAGACGAGAAGCCGAAAGAGTTGATTTGGAAATACAAAAGTTAAGAGAAGAAATTGGCTTATTAAGAGCAGAAACCGAAAAATTGCAGGCCGAGGCAGAAAATCAGAGACAGCAGGCTCGAAAGGCAAGAGCCGAGACAGAAAAATTAAGGGCTAAGAGTAAGGCTCAACGAACACCGAACAATGAGCAATGAACTATTAACTCCAGTTGTGGATTTTTACACGTATCCGCCCATTGGCCCCGACGATTGGCGGTACGCCTTCCAGACCGCTCAGGTCCGCGTCCTCCAGACACAGATGCTGACCCGTGCGAATTTGCACGATATGGCCAATGCAGCCGGCTTCGAGCAGGCCGCCGATTTATTGAGTACCGGCGAATACGCCCGGTTGCGCGCAGCCGCCGGCCCCGCAGAGATAGAGGCTGTTTTACAAACCGCAAGGTCATCGGTCCGGGGCCTTTTCTCGGATTTGATGATTAATAAGCCGATTGTAGAGTTGTTCAGGGCCCGGGATGATTTTGCTAATATTAGGTTGGCACTTAGGCGAACCTTGACGGATAAGCCCCTCGGAACCGATTACAGCAGTGATGGCAACGTCCCGCCGGACTTGTTTAAGCAGCTCTTGGAAGAGGAAAACTACAGCCTGTTTCCTGATTATATGCAGCAGGCTGTCGAACAAGCCGTTCTGGCCTACTATCAGAAAAAAGACATTCGCAGCATCGATTACGCAGTCGATAGCGTCCAGGCCGAATATAATATAAAAACAGCTCGTCGACTAAACAGCCTTTTTCTGCTCGGCCTCTTTAGAATCCGGATTGACCTGACAAACATTCGCACCATGCTCCGCCTAAAGTTCACCGACTCCCAGGAACGTAACGTTTTCCTAAAAGGCGGCTTCGTCGAACAAGAATTGTTCATTCATGGCTTGGACCTTGGATATGAGGCCTTGGCCCCTCTGTTCTTTGTTACGCCTTACCATCGCGTTGTCGAAACAGGCGCTGGCTATCTGGCCTCGAGTAAATCTTTTTTGAAACTTGAGCAGCAGTGCGAGGAGCATATAACCGGCTTCTTGCAATCGACCGTCCAGATTACTGCCGGCCCTCAGCCGGTTATCGCATATTTGTTAATGAAGGAAAACGAAACCCGAAACGTAAGATTAATCCTGACAGCCAAGAAAAACAACCTCGATACTAAACTTATCCTCGACCGTATCTAATGGAACTAGATGTAGAAAAAGGAGTATGTTCTTGTCATTGCGAGCGCAGCGAAGCAATCTCATATTTAGACCCCCAGTTTTTATTGGGAGGTTGTTTAGCCGTCGCCGTAACGGTGATATTGGAACAGAATGTTTAATAAATTTGGTGGTTTGAATTTTGAGTTTGTTTCGAATTTCGATATTCGAGTTTCGGATTTGTATAGAAAACAGGTCACTGGGCACGGATTATGGAAGGAAAAATAGCAGTTTTAGGTGACACCGATTTTGTTATGCCGTTTTCGGCGCTTGGTGTAGATACGTACGCAGTCAGCGGCTCGCCTGAGCAAATCACCGAAGCTGCCGAGAATATAGTCAGCCAGAGCTATGCCCTTGTCGTGGTTGCCGAGGATATTGCCCCGACAGCCCAGGAGGCCTTTTCAGCCTCTCAGGATATGCCCACTCCGTGCATTGTGGTCGTGCCATTTACTGCCGAGTCGAAGGGCTTTGCAACACAAACTCTTGGAGAGGCACTCAAAGTAGCTACCGGCATAGATATTTTACGGGATAGTTAAGAAAGCTAATAGATAGAGAAATCATAGGTTAATAATGTTATTTTTTAGTTTTGATATTTAATTTTGCTTTAAGGATTTTTGATAATGAGTCAGGAAAAGCAAG
>CAYSLN010000029.1:0-2369 GCA_964431825.1 uncultured Pirellulales bacterium
AGTTATTTTACTTGATTTATTGCTGGGATTTTGATATACTTATTGTCTGGGGTGGGGTGCAAACGCATCTTTTTGCAAGGTCTGCGTATGTGGAACCGAAGCCCTATCTTAACTTGATTCGTATTTAGATACTTAATGCCACGGCAGGCCTTTTCAAAGGCAGATTTAGCGGGTGATGAAAACAATAAATAATAACCGCCAGAAAAGGTGGGACATAGGGGATTTTCTGCGAAAATTATTGGTCGGATTTTTGACCCTTTCCGCTGCAGGAGCATTTCAAAAAGTAACTGCTGCTACCCCGGAATTTCGAGAACTCATAAATCAGACGCTGAATGAAAGGAGCATTCTTGATTTTCAGGACCCTACAAATATAAAAAGAGAGGAACTTGACGCCTGGTTCGAAAGGCATGGAACAGGCAGGGAATTGAAAGCTTCGGACAGTTTTCTGAAAGGATTTAAGGAGGATAGTAGCAGGCCAAATGAGCCTAAAGAAGGAACTATTTCGTATAAGATACTGCACTATGGTGCTCTTGATGATTACCTGAATCAGGACAACATAAGGGACGGAAATCTCAACAAAATTGCAGAAGGGGTTATATTTTATCCGGCTGATTTCGTTTTAGACATCGGAAGATCGGTCGGAGCGTTACTGTTTGAAATCCCTGCAGAGGCAATGAGAAGAGTAGAAGAAAAAGCAGGATTGAATGCGGAATCAGGAGGGCAAAATCCACACATACTTGTAATACCAATCAAGGTGGTAGCAGGCGCAGCTGGCTTTGTAATAGAATATGTTGCTATTCTTATAGAAGGAAAGGCAGAGCAAATAACCCAAAGGCCGCTTGAGTCTATTGCACATGGCCTGGTAGCTTATGGAATCTTACATTAAATATGTCACAATTCAGGTGGGGAAGATCCACCAAGCGTTGGAGGGCCTGTAGGTAGCGGAGGCTAATTCTAAGAAGGTAGAATGTAGGTTATGCAAAGCACACCCTACTAAATTTCTGAATTTGGTATTTAAAGGTTTACAGGTACACCCCAGCTGGCAAGGTATTCCTTCATCTGGATTATAGTATAATTTTCAAAATGCGTAATTGAAGCCATAAGAACCGCATCTGCACCACCAGTAACAATAGCATCATAGAGGTGCTCGAGTGTCCCTGCTCCACCGGACGCGATTACAGGGATATTGACCGCATCGGTCACTGCCTTGTTAAGTTCGTTGTCATAGCCCGCTTTCGTGCCATCGGCGTCCATACTGGTCAAAAGTATTTCGCCTGCACCGAGCTTCTCAGCTTTCACGGCCCATTCAACAACGTCAATGTCGGTTGGCTCAGAGCCGGCTTTTACGCAAACCTGCCATTTACCAGGCCTTGTCTTCGACCGACGGGCGTCGATAGCAAGCACGACACATTGATTCCCAAATCGCTGGGCAGCTTCGGCAATCAGGCTCGGGTTCTGAACCGCAGCGGTATTTACCGAAACCTTCTCGGCCCCGCTTCGCAGAAGCTCATCGATTTGCTCGACGCTTTGAATGCCACCGCCCACTGTAAACGGGATAAAGACGTTTTCGGCAACCTTTTCGACAAGCTCGACAATCGTTTTGCGAGAGCGAATAGTGGCGGTAATATCGAGGAACACCAGCTCATCGGCACCGGTGTCACTGTACCTTGCTCCTAATTCCACCGGGTCGCCGGCGTCACGAAGATTTAGAAAATTGACGCCCTTAACCACGCGATTGTCTTTGACATCAAGACAGGGAATAATCCTTTTTGTCAGCATTGTTGATTCCCTTCTTCGCAAATTTCAGCGAAGTTTCTCAGGATTTTTAAACCCCCTCTGCCACTTTTCTCGGGGTGAAACTGAGTACCATAAATATTCCCTTTCTGCACCGAAGCAGGCAGATCAAAACCATACTCAGTATAAGCAATCTTGGCCCTACTGTCGGTAACCTCTGCATAGAAGGAGTGTGCAAAATAAAAATGCTTTTCTTTTCCGAGGCCGGCAAATAAATCCATATCTTCGGGCAGTCCCACCTGATTCCAGCCCATATGCGGGACTACTTGCCCGGGCGGAAGCGGAACGACATTTCCCGAGACTAATCCAAGACCGCTGTGCTGACCATACTCACTGCTCTTGTCAAAAAGTATCTGGTAGCCTACACAAATACCCAAAAGTGGCTTTTGGCTCAAAGCAACTTCTTTTATCAGTCCGGCAAGAGAGCCTAAAGCACCGACAGCATAGCCAAAAGCCGCGACACCGGGCAAAACCAGGCCGGTAGCCCCCTCTATTATATCGGGCTCACAGCTAAGCGCCACCTCACAGCCTATGTGGCGCAACGCCTTACACACGCTTCTGACGTTTCCCACATT
>CAYSLN010000029.1:2469-9868 GCA_964431825.1 uncultured Pirellulales bacterium
GGTATCGGGCACACACGCTGGGCTACACACGGTAAACCCAACACCGTCAATGCCCATCCGCATCTCGATTACACCGGCAAAATCGCCGTCGTTCATAATGGCATCATCGAAAACTACACCACATTGAAGACATGGCTGCAAAGCAAAGACGCCACGTTCATAACCGAAACCGACACGGAGGTCATAGCAAATTTAATCGGCTATTTCTACTCAAACGGCGACGATGGCAACGGCAAAAAACAATCAGATGGTCAAAATAAATTTGAATGGGCAGTACAGCGGGCTCTTCAGGAGTTACACGGCACTTTCGGCCTTGCTATCGTCTGCTCAGACTTCCCCGATACCCTTATCGGCGCAAAAAAGGGCAGCCCATTGATATTAGGAGTCGGCGACGATGAATATATTCTCGCCTCGGACGCCGCCGCAATTATAGAGCATACAGCTCAGGTTATATACCTCTCCGACAACGAAATGGTCACCATCAACCCGGAAGGATTCCATACAAAAACGATTGATAATATCACTGTCAGCAAAGACATCAAGCAAATCGAATTTTCGCTGGAACAAATCGAATTGGGCAGCTTCCAGCATCATATGCTTAAAGAAATCTTCGAGCAACCCAAAGCCCTGAGCACATGCATGGGTGGCAGAATTGACAAGCATAATGGAAAAATCAAACTGGGGGGTATAAACGACTGTTTCCGCGAGTTGACCCATATGAAAAGGCTGATTCTGACTGCTTGCGGCACGGCGTTCCACGCATCTCTTGTGGGAGAATTCCTGTTCGAGCACTTAGCGTGTATCCCCACAGAGACAGAATATGCCAGTGAATTTCGCTATCGCAATCCTATCATCGAGAATGATACGGTCGTAATAGCCATAAGCCAATCCGGCGAGACGCTCGACACCCTTGCCGCTGTGGAGGAAGCCAAGGAACGCGGTGCAACCGTCCTCGGCATCGTGAACGTGGTTGGCTCGTCAATCGCCAGAGCCACTGATGCAGGGATATATCTGCACGCTGGCCCCGAAATTGGTGTCGCCAGTACTAAAGCATTCACAGCTCAGGTGGCAGTTCTCACAATGCTGGCGATTGAGCTTGGCAGAAGAAAACATATCAGCAGCGACCAGGCAAATAAGTACATCGATGAGCTTTCCCAAATACCGGACAAGATAAGCCGAATACTTGAACAGTCCGACCATATCAAACAAATTGCCTCGGCAAATATCGACCGTAACAACTGGCTCTTCCTCGGCAGAGGTTTTAATTACCCGGTTGCTCTTGAAGGCGCTTTGAAACTGAAGGAAATCAGCTACATTCACGCTGAGGGCCTGCCTGCTGCGGAGATGAAACACGGCCCAATCGCTTTGATTGTCGACGGCATGCCAGCCGTTTTCATTGGCACCGCCGGACCACAATATGACAAGATTATGGGCAATATCGCTGAAGTGAAGGCGCGTGGCGGAAAAATTATTGTTGTCGCAACCGAAGGCGATGAGAATATTAAGCAGTGCGCCGACCATTTGATTACCATACCAGATGCCCCTGAGCTTTTACAACCGATGCTGACTGTTGTCCCGTTACAACTGCTGGCTTATCACGCCGCCGTACTTCGCGGCCACGACGTCGACAAACCCCGCAACCTCGCAAAAAGCGTCACAGTCGAATAGCGGCTCAACAATTCAGAAATCGCTGATTGGAACCATTTGCAAAAAAAAGGAAATTGCTGTGACTCGTATCTGTAAAATTCGAAATTCGACAGGCCTCGGATTCACTCTTATAGAGCTGCTGGTCGTCATAGCAATTATCGCCCTTTTGCTGTCCATACTTACTCCTTCACTTATTAGGGCCAAATCTATTGCTATGCGTCTGAAATGTGCCCATAACCTCAAGCAAATCCATTTAGCCGTGAACCTGTACACAAGTTCAAACAACAATACTTATCCGTGTGCCCAGGACCCCCTCCCGGAGGGTTACTGGTTGTGGATGGGACGTGGCTGGCGCCACCTTGTCGAACCCTATCTGGGTGGTAATATCGATGCAAACAACCCTTCGGCTCTGCTCTGTCCACAGGACCACATCTCCAAAGAAAAGTACGAGTCCACCAGCTACGCCTACTCGATGGCCTTTTACCACAGTCCGGAACAGATCAACGATATGAATAGCCCTGCTGATACATACCTAAATCCTCAGCCCTCTGCTCCCCAGCAAATCTTTAATGTGGCCAATCCATCCGGCAAAATCCTTATCGGTGAATGGCTAAGCAGTCATTCACCCATCGACGATGATAAAGGTTGGTGGTGCTGGGATGGCTCCCGAAATTTTCTATTTGCTGATGGACAGGTTCTTTACCTTCAGACAAGACAGATTCGCCCCGCCCGAGATGGACTTCCGGATGCAAACCTGACAATTCAAGGTATCAAAGGCATCGACTATCCACCGTAGCCAAATAATTACAAAGTCGGGATCAATATCCGTATGCCCTGCACTACGAAATGTCCAGAACATCTGCCATTGAATATAAAGCCGGTTCTTTTCCGACAAGCCATTCTGCCGCTCGCAGTGCCCCCCTTACAAAAGTATCCCTGCTGTTGGCGGTATGACTGAGAGTTACCGTCTCGCCGAGCGTCCCGAAGATTACCGAATGAATGCCGACAATATCTCCGGCACGAACCGCCTGCACGCCGATTGTGCCTTTCTGCCTAAGAGCATCTTTTCCACTCCTGCCTAAACTCACAGATTTCGGAAAATCACGCCCCGTTGCCTTGCAGATATTCTCAGCTAACGTAAGAGCAGTGCCACTTGGAGCGTCCTTTTTGAAGCGATGGTGCTGCTCGACTATCTCTATATCATATTCCTCACCGAGCATCGCTGCAATCTTCGCTGCCTGATCGAACAAAACGTTCATCCCAACGCTCATATTGGTTGCGTATAAAACAGGAATTCTCCTGGAGGCAGCTTGTATTTCTTCCCGATGCTCACCGCTCAGGCCGGTAGTGCCCAAAACGAGCGCAACATTATTCTCAAGACAGTAATCGATGGTTTTGTTCGTCGATTCAGGCTGCGAAAAGTCAATGGCCACATCGGCGGTACCCGGATAGACATTAGCCAACTTAACATCTATCGGCCTTGCTGCCGCTATCAAACCGATATCCTTACCAATATCAGGATGGTCCTTCCTTTCGACCGCTGCGGCAATATCGAACTGGCCGGACTCTGCAGCCAATGAAAGGATACGCCTGCCCATCCGACCCGCGGCACCAATAACTACGAGTTTTATTTTCATTTCTGGCCCCTTCAACTCTCTGCTATAAATAAGCCCATAAAACTATAACAACCGCAGTATATCTTTACAAGCTTGGAGGATTATTCACTTGACTATTTCGGTCTATCAGTAGTAAAATGCCCTAAGTCTTTGTTTTTTACAGAAAAGGAGGTTCATTATGCCTGAATTTGGCTCACCTTTTTCCGGCCTCGCAAACGACAAAAAACTCACCGATTCTGAGCTGATCCGTGCAATAAGGTTTATGGTCGCTGCTGAGTATGAAGCTGTCCAGCTTTATATGCAACTTGCTGAATCAACCAAGGATAAATTGGCCCAGGAGGTTTTGAAGGACATAGCCGATGAGGAGCGAGTCCACGCTGGCGAGTTTCTTCGACTGCTCAAGCACCTTGCACCGGACGAAGAGAAGCTCTATGAGGAAGGTGCCGAGGAAGTTCAGGAAATGATAGAGAAGCTTATAAAATAAGCTAAACTCCATTAATCTGCCGTTGTGAATCTTAAGCCCTTCAGGGCTATGCCGAGGAAACAGTGTTTTCGACCCTGAGAGTGACCCTGTAAATGGGAATTTGATAGTAAAAAGGCCTAAGCTAAACGAAGTGTTTTTCTCGCAAATCAGCGTGAAATTTTGAGGTTGAAATTCTATCAGCGAAGATGTTAAATTATCGTTCAGATACAACCAATCTATTGCCCGACATATAGCTGGTAGGTCCCATAAAAAGGGTAAAGTTTTTCCGATTTCTTTGCCGAATAGTAATAATAGCTACTTAGTTGCTTTTTAGTACTGAAAAAGGAGTTTCCGTGTTGTTTTTGCAACCCCCGTTTTGGTATACATCACGGAACGAAAATCCATGGATGGAGAAAAAAAATGAGAACTATAGCGGTTGTTAATCAAAAAGGTGGCTGTGGAAAAACAACAGTATCAATAAATCTGGCAAGTGCTCTGGCTGAAGCGGGCAAGAGGGTCCTGCTGGTCGATATGGACCCACAGTCACACTGTGCGGTCGGTCTCGCCGTGCCCGAGGAGCAGATTGAACAAAGCATCTACGATGTGCTGATAAGCAAAAGCAGAAACGAACCGATAAGGCTGACCGAGATACTCTGGCAGATTAACGACAGATTAGAGCTGGCGCCGGCCAGTATCGACCTGTCTGCGTTCGAGCAGCAAATGGCCGGTATCGTTGAGCGCGAATGCTGCTTGAAAGATGTTCTGGAAGAAATAACCGCCGAATACGACTACACAATAATCGACTGTCCCCCTGCGGTAGGGCTATTGACCTTCAATGCGCTAAGGGCATCCACAGATGTCATTGTTCCTGTGGAGACCGGTTACTTCGCGCTGCACGGACTAAGCAAACAACTCGAAACCCTGAGCATACTCTGCAAACGGTGCAAACAACAAGTAGATGTAAGGGTACTGGCCAGTATGTACGACATAAGGACGAAAATGGCCAGGGAAATCCTTGCTGAATTGCGGACCCACTTCGCAGACAGGATGCTCAAGGTAGTGGTTAATTTCAATACCAAGATCAAGGAAGCTTCCAGCTTTGGCCAGCCCATAAATGAATACGACCCTGCCAGCAAGGGCCAGAAAGATTTCTACTTATTGGCCCAGGAGGTCATTGGCGCTGAGACCAAGCAACAACGCCGACAAATCGTTAATTCTTTAGCTGACCAGCTCGATTCTATCAGCACCACTGCCGACGAGTTGCTGCAGGCGACAAAAACCGGGACAGAAACTCGACAAGCTCCAAAGATTGAGGTGCGAGCTCCCCAAAAACCTGAGCCGGCCGATACCGATGCCAAGCTTTCCGACTATTATGGCGTCAACCAGATAAGCAATGCAGTGGTATTTGTTACACTATATCCGCGTGCCAATAGTGTGCAGGTTGCCGGTGACTTTAACAATTGGCAACCAATAGAAAATCCAATGCAAAGGGTGGGCGAAAGCGGTGTTTGGCAAACGAAGCTGAATCTGCCAAGGGGCAAATATCGCTACCGGCTGGTTGTTGACGGCCAATGGCAACAGGACCCATACAACGAGCTGACCGAATTGAATCCGTTTGGTGAACTAAATTCCGTCGTTGAAGTGAAATAAATACCACTCCGAAGGACTTGGTTCCGCCCACGGATTTGGTTTTAGGCCTTTTATACAATATCCCAATTCTAAAAAGGCCGTTTAGAAGAACTCAAGCGAATCTCGTTTAGGTTCGTTTCTTGCTCCCCTATTCTATCACACGCCTGCTACGCCAAATTTATAAAAATATACGCCAGCAACCCTGAGGATACTGAGAAACGGGAGGTTCTCAAGAGTGAAATATATGAGCAACAATCGCTGTAATAAGAATATCATAAAAACTTTTTGTCTACGGAATACTTGTAACATCTTTCAAATATCAAGGTTATGCATTTTTAAACAGTCTCCAATCAAACAATTTTTAAGGTCCTATAATTTTTTTGTTGACGAAAATGGAGAAATTAGTGAAGCTATGAAAAACGGGTTTTTCTATCCTGTTAACTTAAAGCAGTAGGGGTTGCGAGTGAATATAGGCAAAGTTAATTCTGCTACTGGTAAGAGGATGCGGCATATTATAGAAACCGGGCATTAGAACCTTCCTATTGGTAACGTCGCTAAATCAAACATAAGGGAAAAGGAATAAGCAAGGATGCACATCAAAACAAGGTTGGTAGAGAATCCCGAAAGAGCCCTTTCGACAAACCGAGACAAATCTCTTAGGCTTTTGGATAAGCTCAGATACCGAGCCGAGCAAATCGGCTATGGGTCTCTAATTTGCGAAATACAAGTGCACGAAGGTAGGATAAAGCAAGTCGATGTCACAACAGTTAAGGAAAGAATAAGAGCGGATTAAAACCCAATTAAAATAGTATTATATTCACAGATTTTCGGCGGTCTCTACTTTACGAAAAGCGAGCCCGACAGAACTAACTGGTGTTCTGTCGGGTTTTTTATTTGTAAACGCAAAAAAAGTAGAGCAACAAGCAAAACTAACTGTGAATTACTGAGCGGACTATGAAGCCGCAATAAAAAACAAGTGTTTTGCGGTTAACATTTGAGATGTTGATTAACCTTCGGAACGGGGCTTTTAAAGAAAGGAAGATGATCATGAAAAATTTGATCGTAGCATTGGGTTCTGTGTTTATAGTTGCTGCAGGTGCTTATGGGTATGGTGACTTAACTAATGTAAACTCCACCAATACACTTTATTCTGAGCAAAACCAACAGCAGACTATGCAAGGTCAGGGTTATGCTGTTGCCGAAGGAGGCGATGCTAGTGCTGTTAGTGGCGACTCAAGTTCAGGTGCTACTGCGAATATTAGTACCACCACGGTTTCAAACTACGAAACTCGCACACAACCACTTTCTACGTACCCCCCCTATCTGCCGTTCTGGAATCATGGAGGTTGGGGTACTCTAAAGGCTTACTTCCCTAATGGGCCTGCGCCGGATGATCAGGTGTATGAAAGAACATTCTGTCCCATTGACCCCGATGACATGAGAGAAATAAGGAGAGTTCTTGAATCATTACCCCCTGACGGACCACTTGATATCTTGGGAGGCATCCTTAACGGTGTCGGAGCTATATTCGGGGGGCCCGACAATTTCCATCATGGCAGAGGATTTGAAATAGCAAACGCCCTTATTCGTGACCGCAGACCCATGGGAAAACCTCTCTTTGTTTTCATTGACTCTAATGTAGATAGAAACCTTCTGCAACAAGCAGGTTATGCCTATGTTGGAAGGGTCGGTCTTGAAGGCAAAGTGGAACGAAACTGGGATCAGGTATATGATGCTGCAGTAGCAGAAGCTCTGCCATGGGACGTTGACATCCTGCTTATCTCCGGCGGCATGAAAGGTGTCACAGTTGGCTCCACCGTCGCTTTCCCAAGCGGTGCCGGAGGCTACAGCCAAGCCAATTACTCTATCTCCCTCTTAGGGGGTGTCTCTGGTGGAACCACGGAAGGCAAAGGAAAGGCTATTGTCAGCGCCGAAGGTTATAGGTATTGGCCAAGGATTATTCACAAGAGAAGAATCCCACAGTTCCTCTACGACAAAATCCACTCAATTCCACAGATGCCGCAAAAACCACAGAAGCTAATGA
>CAYSLN010000029.1:9968-16226 GCA_964431825.1 uncultured Pirellulales bacterium
AAAACCACAGAAGCTAATGAATCCACGAAAACCACGGCCCATGCAGAACAATTCGAAAGCTACACAACAAGCCCCCTCTACGATAATAGAAGAAAACGCCTCAGGAATAACAGTAAGTCAGGAGCTCTTTAATTTGGCAGGATTTGAAGCGGGCCGGCAGGTCGAGTACTTAACTATAAATTAAACTTCCTGAAGAACGGAAGCCCACAAAATAAGTGACTATGAGAACTTTCCGTGGGGGAGAAAGGAGGTCGCTGAAGAACAAACAACAAGTAGTTCTTGTTGTTCTTAGTGTCGTGATTGCTAATGCGTGTTTAGCAATTAAAAGAAACCCGGCATAGAAGAGAAAAAAGGAAAAGGAGTTTTTAAAATGCTTAGAGGATTTACACTTTCGGTAGTAATCATTTTGCTGCTATCCTCAGGTGCTTTTGCATTGATTGGGCAGTTGCAGTGTGGCGATGTAGGTTCAACTATGACTCTGGCAAGCCCCGGATGGGGAGGTATGGCAACAAGTAGCGTCATATTACCATTCGGGCAGAACCAATACAAGCACGACATGGCCAGTAACACTACAGTCTTTCAGACACAGAACGGTCTTATAGCCCAGGGCGCAACTGCTGTAGGTGGTCTTTTTGGTTCCTCCGGTGTTGTGCAGGGAGTCGAAGCTTCGGGCCTACAAGGTCAACTTGTTGCTGACCCATTGACATTGCAGGGCGAGATGATGACTGTAGGTCTTAACCAAACAGCATCCAGCCTGGGCATTGGTGACGTACAAGCCTTCCAGGCCTTCATTGGCGGACAAAGCCAGATAGTTTCTTCGCCCGCTGGAGTCAGTGCCCAAAGCCAGACCGTCGCTGCAACACAGTACTCTGCGGTTGTTGGTGGCCCATGTTCTGTTGGCGTTGCCACGAACAACATAACGGTCGACATGCTACAACTCCAGTTGTCCCAGACTCCAAGTGGGCCAGCGGGACCGCCGCCAGGCCCTAACTAATAGATGGCGACTGACGAAAAAAAAGGGAAGTTAGAAAAGACCTTTTAATCGTCTAATCATAGGGAGCTCTAAAGAGGATCTCTTGCTTTAAAGGCTGTTTATTATAGCTTTAGGGCTCCATTTTTCTCAGTGTCGGTTTGTTCCCCTCCGGCTTAGCGTTATATCCCCGCAATTTCCTACACCTTCTTCTTGATTTCTTCTTGACAATTACGTCCTATAATGTTATAATTCCTGCAACATAAGGGGATTTTGCATCTATCATAGATGCCCTCATATAAAAACCGCAAGGAGGTGTGGTATAAACGCTTGTGATACGAGACAATGGATTGTCGCCATTCTGGCTATCCTTTTAGGCTTATGCCTTAATGCCTCTGCCAACCCTGTGCGCACTTACGACGGCCAGTTCAACCTGCGAATCCCGGCTGAGCAGAACGACAGCAAAGGTTGGATGGCTGATGCAGTCATAGAAATTCCCGACCATTTCATTATCTGGGACCTTGATGTTGGCATCACTTTGACACATACCAAGGATTTCGACCTGCAGATTTATCTACAAGGTCCGGATGGAACGACACTATGCCTGAATATGTACGACCCTTCAAATGATTATTTTGAGGGCGAAGATTACACCCAGACCATTTTCGACGATGAGGCCGTGATTCCGATCGAACAGGCCCAGCCGCCTTTTACCGGCCGATTCAGGCCCGAAGAGAACTACCACCTGGCGGTCTTTGACGGCCAAGACACATATGGCCCCTGGCACCTGCGAATTTACGATGCCTTTTATGCCGACACTGGCTACTTAACCCGTTTCCAACTCACGATTACAGTTCCTGAACCCACCACAATGATACTTTTAGCTTCTGGCGGCTTATTAATGCGCTTACACAGGCGAGAAAAACTGAAGTTCTGAGAAATAAACGACACCGGGCTCTCAATAGCCACTCAGCCATCGGTATTTGCAGTATCTAAGGGCTTCCCCACAAGCCAAAGAAAGCTAAAAAATCCCCCGCCCAGCCACTTTGGTGAAATGCAACATATGAAATACAAGACTGTGAATCTTTAATCCTTTACACAGAGAATCTCTTCGCCTTATGAGTCGTTTTCCTCAAGTAGTTTTCTGAGGTACTCGTTTTCCCGGCGTGTTGCTTCAAGGTCGAATGCCTGATATTTGATGCACACCCGTATGTAATCCAACAACTCTTGGAGACTATCAATGCTTTCTTGAAGCTTCTCATGGTTAGCTTGCGCTTGCTTGGCAAGCTTAGTCAGCTTTCTCTGTCGTGGATCGACACTCTCTCCAAACTCCTTGACCAGTTCGTTGAGTTTATCTTCCAGTCTGGTCTCGTCCATCATACCCTCCTTCAAGACGTACCCTTACTTCAATCCCCCTCCTAATTTAGACTCTTTAAACCTGCTTTTTTATGATGAGAGCAAAATTCGTACCCAAATGCCCGAGAATCTACCCTTCGCGCAATTTTAAACGCTTATCCTCCAAAAATAGCCAATCAGATGAACCTCTTCTGCTATTCTTGAGTTTTATTCGTACTTTAAGAAAGACAACTCTTGTGTGGATTAAAACTGCGCGTTGCAGAAGATAGACATTTCTGGACCACCTCAATTTTCTCACTGGAGATAAGGATTTTATCGGAAACTATTTAAGCTTGGTGTTGATTATTGTAAACACCGCCGTTGACTTCCAGCACCAAAAATCAAGGAAGGGCAAAGTGAGCGAGCTGCCATCCCCAAAATTCACATCAAGCACATATTTCACCACTGGGCCTCGATGTAAGGACCTAAGGGACCTTCCGGCTTTGGTCCGGGGCGAGACTTTAGAATCGCTTCTGCAATTGCAATATCACCCTTGTGAGTAATCTTGATATTTGAAGAGTCTGCCTCCACAATCGTAACCTCATGGCCCAGCGCCTCAACTAACTGGGAATCGTCACTGATTTTGTTCTTATCGAGATTGCCGAGGTTTTCGTATGCCTTTTTCAGCAAAGAAGCCTCAAAAACCTGCGGCGTCTGGGCCTCATAAAGACCTGTTCTGTCAACGGTTCTGATTATCCTATCCTCCCTCGCCTCTTTTATCGTCGCCGTCACAGGACAGGCTGGTATCGCGGCGCCGCTCTTGGCTGCAGCAGCAAAAACAGCATCGATTATTTTTGCTGTTACGCAGCAGCGCACAGCATCATGGATAGCAACAAGACCAATATCACCTCTGATAAGTTCAAGTGATTTACATACGGTCTCGAAACGCTCAGTGCCGCCGATACAGATTTTAACATCGAAAAACTTTAAATTGGGTCCCCATTTGACATTTACCATTTCTTCATCTTCGGGCGAGATAGCTAACAGAACTTGTTTTACATCATCGTGGTTTGCGAAAAGTTCCACACTACGCAGAAAAACCGCTCTGCCCGCCACATCGACAAACTGCTTCTTCCTTTTTCCGCCAAACCGCCTGGCAGGCCCCGCAGCACAAATAATTGCAGCAACAGCTTTAGACATAACCAAACCAGCTCCTATATTCTTTACTAGCTAAAACTCGATACCGCGTCTGGCAGCCAGCCCATTATCAAAAGGGTGCTTTATACTTCTCATTTCTGTCACCAAATCAGCCATCGCTATCAAATCTTTAGTCGCACCTCGGCCGGTCAAAACAATCTCCACCGCAGGGTCCCTCCTTTCGATAACCCCTTTGACCTCCTCCAATTTAGCCAGACCCTTCGAGATACAAAATACAATCTCATCAAGTATCAGCACATCGTAAAATCTTTTCTCCGCCGTTTGACCGATTCTTTCAAGAACTTCACTGATTGCAGCCTTCATCCTCAAGATGGCTTCTTCATCATCAAAAGATTTGGACATGTCCCACGGTTCATCGATCGTTTCGACCCTGATTCTGACTGCGCCAAGTTGCAGGGCAAAACGCTCACCGATATCAAGAGATGGTGGCTTCAGGAATTGAAAAATTAGTACCTTATTACCCTGGCCGGCCGCCCGCAGAGCAAGACCAAATGCAGCGGTGGTTTTGCCTTTGCCGTCTCCCGTATAAACCTCGACAAGCCCTTTATCTAGCATAGCAATCAACTAATGTGCTTTTTTAGTCTGTGTAATTCCATATAATCATATACCGCGAAGAAAATTATAGAAGGTTTAGCAACTGCAGAGCAAGGGAAATCTTTTCCAGAGCCTTCAGCTCTCGTGCCTAATTGTTTAGAAATTACTCCAAGGTAGCTTTGAATAGCTCAAAATATATCATCTAGCCTTTTACCTCGCGAAATGCTTCCGACCAAAATAAAGCCTTCTCTATTGAAAGTACGAAAAAAACAGGCAACAAATCGTTGCATTTATCGTCCGAAGTCTTATCCTAATACAAAATTATCTAATCCTTGCAGTAGAAAAGCTACATAACCTTCTATTGGAGCTTGGAAAATGGCCAGGCATCTTATTGTTTTTATCACTTTGTTGACCTTGTTGATTGTTACTGTCGGATGCCACCCGGCAGAAACTGGGCCTGTTGAGCCTGAAAAAAAACCACAACTTCCGAAATTCGAACCCCCAACGCCTGAACCTGAAGAGATTGAGCCCAATATTACTGAGCCAAGTAAGACTGAAATGCCGGCGGACAAACCCACTGCGACAGAACCTGAACAAACAGAGCTCAAAGAGGCAGAACCTAACGAGATTGAGCCCGATACGACTGAGCCAAATAAAACCGAAATGCCGGAAGATAAACCCGCCGTGGTAGAATCCAAACAGATAGAGTCTAACGAAACAGGACCTAATGAGGTTGCACTTACACCCGGACCCTCTTTCTATGAAAAATACGCTGACATCCTGAACACTTTCGTCGACCGGGATGGAATGGTTGACTATGACACCCTCAGGAGAAGACGGCTGGACTTGAAAAAGCTCCTCAATGAATTTGATGAATTCGACCCGAATAAATATAAGGCCTGGCCCAGAGAAGACAAGATCGCCTTTTGGATTAACGCCTATAATCTCCAAATGCTCAACATAATCGTTGATAACTACCCCATCGAAGCCTCCCGGATACTTAGTATCTTCTGGGGCCCATACAGTATCAGGCATATAAAGGGTATATGGACCGATTACAAATTCCTTGTCATGGATGAGGAGTTTACTCTTACGGAAGTCAGGCAGCGGTTCTTCAGCAAAGAATTCGACGAACCAAGAATATTTCTCGCCATATCTTATGCCTGCCTTTCCAGTCCCTTTTTGCGCAACGAGCCGTATTATGGATACAAGCTCAGTGAACAGCTGGAAGAACAAACAAAAAGATTCCTGTCCAGTCCCCTTGCCTTCAGAATCGATAGAGACAAAAAAATAGTTTACCTCTCCGCGATCTTTCAACCAAACTGGCACGGCAATGAGTTTACTGCTAAATTCGGAACAGACAAAAAGTTTAAAGACCAGCAACCGGCAACCCGCGCTGTTTTGAACTTCATTACTAACTATATTTCCGGGCGGGATGTCTCTTTCCTTGAAGTAGATAACTATTCTGTCAAATATATGAAATATGATTGGATACTCAACGATACCTCAAAAAAACGGTGACCGACCTGCTTCGGAGCTGCTTATTCGGAGTCAACTTTTCTAACTTGACTATATGCAAACATCTTTTATCATATTCCTGATTTTAACTCTCGAAAGGATAAATCAAGAATGGCAAAAAAAATAATTTCCCAAAATCAAAAACGAAAGACAGATAGATATCTCTTCACTAGCGAGTCCGTAACAATGGGCCATCCCGACAAAGTGGCTGACCACATATCCGACGCAATCCTTGATGCGATGCTTGCACAGGACCCAAAAAGCAGGGTGGCCTGCGAAACGATGGTCAAAGACGACATGGTTATAGTTGCCGGTGAAATTACATCCAAGGCGGCTGTAGACATTCCCGGCGTTGTTCGTGAAACAATAAAGGAAATTGGTTATGATAACCCTGGGTTTGGTTTTGACTACGAAAATTGTGCGATTATAGTTTCTATTGGCCAACAAAGTCCCGACATCTCACAGGGAGTAACCGCAGGCAAGGGCCTGCACAAAGAACAGGGGGCCGGTGACCAGGGAATGATGTTCGGCTATGCCTGCAAAGAAACTCCCGCTCTTATGCCAATGCCGATTCAACTTGCACATGCTATAACGATCCAACTGGCAAAAGTCCGCCGAAACAAGAAGCTGCCCTGGCTGCGACCAGATGGTAAAAGCCAGGTGACTATTGAATACGAAAACAA
>CAYSLN010000030.1:0-15793 GCA_964431825.1 uncultured Pirellulales bacterium
ACCGACAATATCAAGAGTCCTTATTAAGAACTCCCGTGTTTTTGAAACCTGTGATACCGAAGCAGTTGGATGATGAAGCCTCCATTCGCCTCGAATGACCTCGATTGGCTTGCCATTGCCATCGGTGCTTATTTCTCTGGTAATCGGCGCGGTGCTGGCCACTCTTTTCCGGGCAGCCTCCCCGATTTGCATCCCTTGCCCCATAACGTATTCCATCCTTGGTCAAGCGAAAAATACAGTACTCTTATCGGCTTATGACAATCGTTTTCATTAGTAAAAAAATCATAGCTGCTTGACAGCCATAGTGTAATCAACACACTTAGCAGAGCAAGAACTTTTTTTGCTTGCCATATTTTCATCCTCATCTGCCAGTTCATTATGATACTTGGTAAGCTAGGTTATTTCTAAAGCATATATCAATTTCGAACTCGAGCAAAGTGCTGGTGGTACCAATCAATAGTGGTTTTAAGTCCTTTGTTAAGGTCGGTTTTTGTATCAAAGCCAAATAGTTTTTTAGCGCGTGATGTATCCAAGCGACGTCTCGGTTGTCCATCTGGTTTAGATGCATCCCAGCGAATTTCGCCTGTGAAACCCGTAAGAGCGGCAAATTTTTCCGCGAGTTCTTTAATTTTAATTTCAAATCCTGCACCGATGTTAACCGGCTCAAAACATTACAATGGCCATTTTCATCAAAAAAAATGGCAAAAACAGGAAAACACGATAGTTATAATCTGAGTTTCATTCGTATGACTCGTATCATTGCGAGCGGTAAAATACCTGATACTATTCGAACAATGATATTGAAAAGGAATTGTGGGAAAGATATAAACCCCATCTTCAGAAATTCTTTTTGCAACTCTATCATTGAAATCATATGCTGGAAGCTGCTCCGACGTTCCAAAAAGTTGCTGTTATACCTGAACTTATATAGTGGCTCGGGAATACAGGTTATCTTTGAGCCATTTAAAAGCATTCGGGCCCATAAATGATAGTCCTGATTACGTCGCCAGTTGACATAACCTCCAACGGCTTCTACCGCGGAGCGGCGAAACATAGCGGGAGGATGACATACTGGATTGCGAAACCTTGCAATCCTGCAAATGTCTTCTTGATTCTGTGGCATCCGTCTGATAAAAACAATGTTGTCTGGATTATCTTCAAAACAGGCCATCCATGAACTGACAAAAGTCACATCGGGGTTGTCGTGCAGAAATTTTAATTGCTTTTTGAATCTGGTGGGACAGCTGATATCATCGGCATCCATTCGAGCCACTATCTCATATGAACAGTTTTCCAATCCTGCTTTTAGTGCGAATCCTAAGCCAACATTATTGGGCAGGCGAACAATTCGGAATAGCCCAGGGTGTTTTTTACGCCACTTTTCGACCACGTAATTAAGCCGCTGTGGGATCCTCCCATCTTCGACAAGAACTATTTCATCAGGCGGCCTTGTTTGTGTTACGATGCTTTTAATAGCAACATCCAAATAGTCAGAGTTGTCACCGCTATAGATACTCATTAATACTGACAACTTTGGTTCTATCGCAGTTTTGTGGCACATTGGTATATTATTACTCTAAAAGTCACGCCTCGATTGCATATATCTTCTAATGGTTAAGGCCCCTTTTTGTGCAGTTCGGATAAGCCCTATCCTTTTTACATGTCTAAACATTATCTTGGGGGAAATGTTATATAATAATTCAACCTTTTGTTTTAATTTTAATTTTTCGGGCCAAGTCAACACTTCACTATTCGGAAGGATTATCTCTTCCCACTTTTTGTAGATTAGGTCATGCTGTACTATATAGTCATATAAATCCGTTCCTGGGAACCCCATAAAAACATTAAAATTGACAATATCGGGGCCTAACTTTCTTATAAAATTCAAGCTTTCATAATTTTCTGTTAAAGTTTGTTGAGGTAATCCTAACATTATGGCTGCTTGGGTTCTAATTCCAATCTTTTTACACAAATTTAGAGCTCTCTCTGTTTCCTCCAAAGTTATGTTTTTTCTAAGAAGGTCTAAAACTCGCTGTGTGCCACTTTCTACGCCAAAGTAAATAGTACTACAACCTGCTTCTTTCATCGAAATCAATAATTCCTCATCTACTATATCAACGCGGCTTTCACACATCCATTCTATTTGAAGATTTCTTTTCCTGATTAAGGAACAAGCATCCAAAACTCTTTTTCTATTTACAGTAAAATTGTCCTCTCTAAAATTTATAGCCCTCACTCCGAAATTATTGGCGAGGTACTCCATCTCATCAACTACTCTCTTTGGCCCCATACATCGATACTGTCGTCCCCATACAAGAATATTTGAACAGAAACTACAATTCCAGGGGCAGCCACGGCTGGTACTCATCCAGCCTAGCGGGCTGGCTTTAAGTTCCGGGGTATTCTGTTGATATTTTTGGTAAGGAAAAAGAGACAATGGAACAAATGGCAAGCCGTCTAATTCTTTCATAAACTGCCTATTAGGAGTCAAAAAATACTCTCCATTTCTGCCAGCCTTGAGTACAAACCCCTTAACTTTTTTGATGTGTTCAAAAGATAAGCTTCCTGTTTCGCATAAAACCTGACACAGCTCCAAAATTGTATTTTCACCTTCGCCAACTACACCAATTTCAGCATCCAATCTTTTTAGAGTACCAATGGGTTCGATAGTAACTTGTGGACCGCCTACTACTATTGGTATGTTTTCTTCCTTCAATGCCGAAACAATATTGGCAGCAGTTGAAGTTGTAGCTACAGTTACAGAAATGCCAATCAAATCGGGTTTGATAGACCTAATATCTTCGAGAAGTTCATCAGGTTTTTTACAATAAAGATAATTATCCAGGATTTCCACATAATATCCAGCCCTGTTTAATACTCCTGCCAAGAACCCCAATCCTAACGGCAAGAATGGAGGCAATTTGCCCATTGGGTAATCTTTGGGTAAATTAGGACGGATTAATAAGATTGTTTTCATTTTTCTTGGCTCTCTTGAAAAATCTGTGGGTAAATGTGTAGAACCTCAGCCTTGCTCCGGAGCATCCAGGGAAATCCCTTCCACTCAGCCACTCCGTCGCCGGTCCGGGATTGGGTGAGGACCCGACACCAAAGCGACTGAGTTCCAGGGACAAAAAGTTCGGAATACTTGTTGTTTATAGATGCATCCTAAATCATTTTCGGGTTGACATATCGTCTTTTACAGGAAACATTCCGTTAGCAAGGAAACAGGATGCAAGTAAAGACAATGCTCAATCGAGTACAAAAGCACTTTACTGTTGATTGAATATCATCAAGAGAACCTATAAACATACATCCATTATTTCCATGCCGGGAAAACACCAGCGGTGCAGCTCACGACATCTTCAATAACTTTTTAGCCATCCACCAGGCCGCTCTCCTCTTTTCCCAAAAGAATTTGGCAAGGTCGGTGAGCCGGAGGTTCCGGAGGTAAAACCACAGGTATGCCTTTGTCTGCAGACACTCGAGCTGTTTTCGCGAAAGCGTGTTAAGTTCAAGAGCGTTGCCAAGATGCTTGTCGAAATCCGTCCAGTTCTCCGAAATCATGCGATAGCCGCCCTCGCCGCGCTTCACCATCTCGGCGACTTTGGTGCCCGGATAGGGCACCATGATGCCGAATGCTGCAGTTGTTGTGTTTAGCTCCACAGCCAGACGAATAGTGTCCATTGCTGTCTTTCTGGTCTCGCCTGGAAACCCGAGGATATAGAAGGCCTCAGTCTCGAGCCCCACGCGCTTGCAGGCCGCGACCGCTTCTCGAATTTGCTGAAGCGTGGTCCCCTTTTGAGCCACTCTAAGGATCTCTTCGTTGCCCGATTCAATCCCAAAACCAATCCGCACGCATCCGGCTTCCTTCATCCGCGCAAGCAGTTCCTCGTCGGTTATATTCACGCGGCCGTTGCAGTTCCATTTGATTCTTTTCTGAAGCCCCCGGCTGATCATGTCGTCACAAATCTTGAGCACCCATTTGCGGCGAATGATAAAGGTTTCGTCCGAAAAACTAATCTGCCGGGGATGATACCTATCGACCAACCATTCGATTTCATCCACGACATTCTTCGCAGAACGGAACCGGACCTTATCGCCAAGGACACGCATACAGAAAATGCACTTAAAAGGACAACCTCGTGAGCCAAACACCCTGTATCTCTCCGAAGGGTGGTACAGATCCCAGGCTGGCCGGGGCAAAGAGTCAAGGTCATTAATCATTTCGCGCGGCGGATTCACTACCGCCTCGCCATTTCGGCGAAAGACCAACCCGGGGATATTGTCGAACTCCTCTCTTCCCGTCTTCAACGCTCCGTAAAGCTGGACCAATGTATGCTCGCCCTCACCGTAGACGCCAAAATCAAAAGCGTCGAACTCTTCCAACGTGCGAGCGGGAAGCGCCGTGCAATGCGGGCCGCCGATGACGATTCTAGTCTCCGGCAAATCCCGGCGTACAGCTTTGGCTACCTCGACCGCCTGCACGATTTCGTGCGTCATGGCTGTAATGCCCACCAAGCGGGGACAGCGCCGAATAATTCGTTCTATCGTCTCTTGCCGGCTAAGGCTGTCGAACATGGCGTCAACTATTCCAACAGAAACTCCGTGCTCTCGAAGGCACGTCGCCAGATAGACAAGGCCCAGGAGTGGCATATGGTACCATTGGCCCTGGATGATATTGGCTGGGCTGGGCTTGACCAATATCACCTCAAGGGGAGCGTCAATCGAAGTTTGCGCTGTTTGCGACATATAGAGCTCCATTCATATCTAACCCTGGATTTCCCATTTATGCCCTGCTTTTTGTAATACCCCAGCCAAAGACCATAGTCCCAGCGGAAGAAATGGCGGCAATTTACCCATAGGGTAATCTTTTGGCAAATCAGGACGGATAATTAAGATTGTTTTCATTGAATGCTTTTGTTTTATGATAGAAAAAGTTTTTTTACTTTCCAATACAAGATATCGCACGTGCTTGTGTTAGCTTTTTATACACATCTTGATATTTTTCTGACATCTTTTGGGCACTCAAATGATTATGCACGATGCTTACAGCTGCTCTTGAGGCGTGCGCATAATTGATTTTGCTAAGCGCTTCTATTGCATTCGCAAATTTTTCTATGCTTCCAATCGGCGCTAGCTTACCAGCTGTTTGATCACAATTCAAGATTTCTATATGTGACTCAATGTCGGATAAGCAAACGGGCAAACCGACACTCAGAGCTTCCAGCACGGCATTGGGAAGGCCTTCGGAAATAGATGTCGAAACAAAGAAATCAGCTCCTCTAAGATATTCGCGGACGTCATGTACCCAGCCCACGAAGCGAATACAAGGATTGTTTCCAGCAACTCTTTCACACTCCCCACGCAATGGACCATCACCAATCATGAGAAGGGTACTTTTTTTGCGTACTTCAGCCATTAGAAAAGCACGTATCGCAGCTATAGGATTTTTTCTTCCAATCAGAGCTCCGACAAAAATAAAGACCCTATTCTTAGCTGGCAAACCAAGCTTTCCGCGTATTTGAACCCGCTCTCCAGCGGACGGGGACGAAAAAAGTATGTCGTCCACGCCGTTCTGAATAGCACAGCAGTTAATCCCGTACTTTTTCTGCATAAGGTTCGATACAGTATTGGAGCACGCAACAAGACAATCGACTCGCCGAAGGACCTCCACATGTCGTCGCGCCATATAAGTACCCTGCAACTTCCCGAATTTCATAAGGTAGTCGTGGTACGGGTAATTGCGTAGTGTAGCTACACATTTCATCTCTTGGAGATAATTAGCTGAAAGCATATCCGCTCGGATGCCCTGGGTATGAATTACATCAGGTTGGTGCGTCAAAATGTGATGCTTTAGGGTTTCCGGACCGAAGATAAATCCTTTCAATCGAGAAAGCCCCAATGAACAGATTGAAACCTCTAATTTTTGGAACTGTGATAACATTGAATCTTCCGGCTCCGGTGAAAGCGTAAGGATGCTTGGAGAAAACCGCTCACGATCCAGATACTTTATAAGGTTGTATAGTTGGCGACTGGGCCCGGTGCGTCCTAGTGTTGAGACTATATATAATATTTTCATTTACTGTTTCTTGGCACTTTGATTAGTAATGTAATCATGGTACTTTTGGTGTTTCAGTGCAAATCCCCGGAAGAGGATGAAGGCGATGTAAAAATATACAGGAGTAAGCACACCTGAAGTAAGAGTCGTTTTAGAATACGTAAAAAAATCCAGAAAAAATACAACATTCACACCTAAAAAACCTAACGCAATTGCCTTATAATTCTCATCTGAACTTTGTCTGTATAATCTATATGCTTTTCTAAACACGTTGAAATAGAAGCAGAGTAAGAAAATTACTCCTATAACACCCACCTGAAGAACAAACCACGCAAAACCTGTTATGCCGGATTCAATACCGAATTTCTCTGAAGTTATATCGGTTATTTTCTTCGGCCTCTCGGGAAGAATTTGGGATGTAATCAGATTCCCGGCTCCTGTTCCGAATAATGCTTTTGTTATTCCTGTCTTTTTAAGCGATCGATAGGCGTGCACAGTAGTGACATAACGGCCAAGCTGACCTCCCGTGCTTGAAGTTCGTAAGTTGTATTTTACAATCTTGCCTGCAAGGAATTTAACATTGAAATCTCCTCCTCTCACTTGTTCCGGATTAAGTGAATAAATCATCTTGGAGGCAAAATATATGCTCACTAAAGAGATGATGGCTATTAAGAAGACAGCTTTTAAGTGTGTTACCCTGAGAAACAATGGTATTTTGCTCTTATAACGTTTTGCGTAGAAATGCGTCTGTACTAACAGTAATACCGGTAGATAAAAAACAACAGCTCGCTTTTCCCCAATTAAGCTAAACAGAAGGAATCCAGTCATTAGAACCAGATATTTTATGTTTCGTTTAAAGGAATATAATGCATAACTAAATGCGAGAGCAAACAGCGTGAACATTGTGGTAAGGGAACCTGCTTGCATTGACATTGTGCCTATACCTCTTCCTTCTTCCTGCCCTACCGTCAAGAGTTTTACAAAATTAGCGAAAACTTGGATTAGAAACAAGAAGACCAGATAATTGTTAACTTTGGATATAGCCGTTTCCGATATTTTCAAATTGAGGAGCGCTAGGAAAAAACAATAAAAGATGAATACATGGCGACAAAAAAGCGTAAAAGGAAAAATCTGTTCATTGTTTACGTAGACCGAGAGGATACTAATAAGAAAAAGACCTAGCATAGGCAATAAACCAAACACTATGAACCTATCTTTGGTCAGTGATTTTGTGCAAAACGCCTTCATAAAGAGAAGTATAATAACCAACTCCATAATCGTTCTAGGTACAATAGTAGGAATGCCCAAGAAACTAAAAATTCCCTGACTGAATGCCATAGTGAATATTATTATAAGTGAGATTAAGTTTGATTGAAACATGGGCTAAATTGACATACACATAAAAGATTGCGTCGAAAATCTTTGACTATTTCATCTGCTTACATTCAAGGCATCTAAAATACGCTTTGCCCTTTTTTGCCAAGAGTATTCCTTTATTGCAAGCTTTCTCGCATTTTCAGCCAGCCTATTCGGATACTCAAGTGAAAGTGCTTCACTTAGTTTCTTCTCAAGAGCGTCATATGAATACGGGTCTGACAGCAGCGCGTTTTCTCCATCGACGAAGATCTCCCTAATAGTCGGAAATGCTGGGCCGATAATAATTCTTCTCGCTGCCATATACTCAAAGCATTTGAGTGGAGAACATACGTTAATTGTAGGCACCTGTTTACCCCAGATCATAAGTAAGACATCCGCTGCAAAAAGGTAATCTCTTACTTTAGGAGGTGAGATATGCCCTGTAAAAAAGACATTTGTCAAACCTTCACCAGTTGATAAGACCTCATAGAATCGTCTGTTTTCTTCAGGTCCTCCAACGACGTAAAAATCGACGTTTGAGAATGTTTTTGCAAGCCTTAGAATTTTTTCTATACCTCTATCTTTGTAAAGACTGCCAGCATATACGACGATCTTGTTCTTGGCTGCGATGCCCAAAAGCTGGCGAGCCTCTTGGCGAGAAGTGACGGTTTCATAATCTTCGGCCGAAAAACCATCGTGCAAAGCCAGGATTTTGTTAGCCGGAACTCCCATTTTCTTCCAAATGTTGGCCAGAGCATCGCTGATTGTTATGAACAGTACCATATTTGAAGACTGAGCACAGTGAAGCAACTGGTGACGATATATAGAATCCAATAATTTCGACTTGGTATTGATTACCACGCCATGTGATTCAAAAATTACCTTCTGGCCCATATTCAGGGGTAAACGTGCTAACAAAGGCGACCTCATAAAGCAGAAGTCGCTATCCCCGTAAGATTTGAGAAATGATCTTGTACTAAAGTACGCCCCTGCGGCCCTAAATCTTCCAGCAACTGTAAAATGAGAAAAGCATTTCACCTTGAAAGTTGGTGTTTTGCCGAGCTTTTGCACTATGTTGTTACTTACGCGTGATTCGGGTACACGCTCAGCCGGAACTCCCAAAGTGACATCAACACCCATGCTCTGGAATGCATGACACATGTGAAGGACCTGAAGCACATTTGCCATGTTTTCATTTAACGGGACGTGGTGCAGGTACAGTAGCTTCATGCGATTTAACAGAACTTATGTACTTTCATTGTACTTGATTTGCCAGTTCCATGGTAAATAGAAGTTTTCCTTTTAGTCCGTAAGCGCAATGGTCGGTTTGTTAAGTCGTCTCAACTTCTTAATAATCTTTACTGTAATCTTTAGGGCTATAGGCCTTGATGTTACAGCCATGACGGAAGAATGGCCACATGCAGCTAGTGCCGCAACACGATGGTGGCCGTTAATCAGGATATAGCGATTCCCAGTTCTTTTCAAATAAATTGGGTTTCCGGTATTTTGATAATCGCAATGAAGAATCGAGTCCACAAGTTTAAAGCGACGTTCTACTGTTTCCCTTATCCCTTGCATAATCAGAGTATATTCCCCATTACAAAGATTGGTCTTCAAGTTAATCCCTTTTTGTTTATGGATTTCTGCCACAATTCTAAAAAGTGATCCGTTTAGCATCCCCCCCTGTTTTTTGGGGACTATACACAAATTGTCTTCGATCAATCTATTGTAATACCAGCGCTCCATATCCTTTTTTGCTTGATCTTTTTTCCCAGAAAGGTACGTGCGGAAAAAGTCATAAGGAGGGAAGTATTCAATATGTTTGCCTGCCCACGCTTCTTTTATTGAAACGTCTGTGATTTCGGGTGTGATCGCTGAAATTGGAATATCTTCTAAAAACCTACTTACGATTTTGTAGAGCAAGTTTAGAAATTTCGTCTTTGCGGATATTAGGGTTTTCATATACGTTCAACACTTATCATGTCATACCTAAGACCTTTACCATGATAAGTTATACTAAATTCGTTTCCTAAAATATGTTTGATTACTTTTAAGCTGGGACTTATCATCCACCCCGCTTTTGTAGAGCGTATCTCAAGAACGCTATTAAAATACCCTTTTACGATCAACCCTTTTAACCAGTGCAGCGAACGCGACAAGTACAAAATCGGTTTTGCCAAAGCCATCTCAATATAAGCTTTTTGCCCGGTAACGTTTTTAAGCATCTCCAACGCCCCGAAGATGTCTTTAATCTCGGTCAGTACCGCGAAGCAGAAGATAACATCAAAATATCCCAGCTGGTCAATTTCAGAAAAATTCTTTGCGTAGTATTCTATATCTAAACGCTCAATTTCAGCAAGACTTCGGGCCTGTTCGAGTCTATGTTCATTTGTGTCGATTCCTACAACTCTTGCAGCACCCTGTTTTTTTGCCCAAAGGCAATAATATCCAGAATTGCAACCTATATCCAAAACACTCTTGCCCGATAGGTTAACACCATTCAAAAATGTTAGTCTTTTTGCCGAATCGATCTTTCCAGGAGTTACAAGACCATTACTTAGTTGAATCCTTTGATACCATTGTTGGTCGTTGATCCAGCTTTGAATCTCACCTTTAGTGGTTAATTTCTTGTTCAGCATCTATCCCCTTGGAATCGGTACAGTAGTCTTGTGGGCTAATGATTGTTGCTTCTACAATAGTGATTCTCGCAATTTCTATAGAGTCTCAAGTTGCCATTAAATCCCAAGCCTATTGTTTTATGAAAGTTACTCTTTTTTAGTCCCAGCCCGTCTTTCAATACCACGGTATTTATGATTTCCGCTAAACTCAGACACCGAAACCATGTGTCCCACAAATTACTTTCATCCAACATCCTCCCGTTTTTCGTCCAACCGGTTGTGATAGGGTCCTTCCTTCGTATTGTAACGCTTATAGATTTTTGCAACCTCTGGTACCAAACGCAGGGATTATTGCCAAACATGTAAAAAGGTAAATCTTCAATAAGGTTCATAGCACCTCTTGGGTTCCGTTTCGATTGACAAAACCCACCATCCTCGTTTTGGTTTTCATTTATAGCATAAAATGCCTTTTCCAGGCTCGCGGCTATTTCCTTGCGTCGGTCGTCCAACATGTTGTGAGCGTTTACCAGGATGTGGATTGCATCATAATCATAGCACGGCCAACCTCCGTAGATGGGGGAAAAAAGGCCGTTTCTGTCTTGAATCTTCAAAGCTACATCCACTATTCTATTTAGTTTTGTTATAGGTCTGTTCCAGTAGAAATATACCAAAAGCTGATGAAAGCCATTTTGCAGGCCGTGGAAGAAATGTGATTTCAAATCCGACCCCCAGAACCCACTTTGGTTTTGCGTTTTGTCGTGAAATTCAAACCAGGCATTTATCTTATCGAGCAGATGACTCTCTTTCGTTCTTTCGTACTCATAGGTGAGAAATATTACCAGAAACATCGCTTTGTTGCCAGAACCGGCTCTTCCCTTGTGGCACTCCCTTTCGTACAAGTATCTTTTTACATCGTCAGGGGTCTTCCATTGTTCAATAAACCTCAGTGGAAACTTTGGTTCGGCATCCAGTATTCCCAAGGCACTCAAACAAAAGCAGGTTAACTGATAACGATTACGCTCTTTATCTTTATGGTAGTATTCCTTAGGTTCAAAATAACCATGCTGCTCGTTTTGAAAACTTTCGATATAGGAAATCCACTTTTGCCTGTACGCAAATGTAAATTGTTCTACCTCCTTAAATAAATCCAAAATGAATAAAGCGAAACACGTACAAAAAATAGTATCGTCAGTAAATGCACTAAACCGATATCTACAACCATTCCCGGGAACCTTTAACGTTTCCAGCCAGTTTAATACCTTCGTTTTGATGGGGTCATAACAATCACTCATATTCAAATTTTTTTCTGAAGCAAAGGTATTAGACTCCAAATCTGCTTTTTTTGCCTTTGGTCGAAGCAGATAAAGTACACAGCTATTGCATAAACTACTAAACAGAAGGCTATGGACAATAGCAATGGTGCGATTGACGTTGTATCGGCGTTCTTCGTGATGACGTAAGCAGTTACTATTAATATAGTTGCAGCTGCCAATGGCGGCAGGTACGCTTGTTGAATATATTGGGATGGCTTTATCTTGAAATAGTAACAGGCCGCTGCTGGAAATACAAGGGCACCTTTTATTACCAAAACGGTTGCCCATCCCAATGCCATACCATAAAGGCCAAGAGGCGTCTTAGCCATAAGCAAAATACCAACAAGAAGACCGACCAAGCTTGCTGCCAACGATACAACCGCTACAAACCAGTGTTTATCTGCTCCGGAAAGCATCTTACCGGTAACATTTTGAGGTACCCCAATAGCAAAACCAATTGCCATCACGGTTATAACGTCAGCCATTGCTCTAAAATCTTGTGTGGATAAGGCTTGCGAAGGCAACCATATTGTAAGAAAAGAGTGGCTAAATACTATAGCCATGACAGCAATAAAAAGACTGATAGTTACTGAAACTTTAACGCCTGCGATATTTAATTTTCGTAAGATTTGTGTTTTGTTTAAGGCCTGCATGTGGCTTGCCATCGGCTTAAAAGCGCCTATTATATATGATATAAGCATGCTGCCATATCTAAGCAACGCGACAGGGATGGCATATATGATAACCTCGCCGGAACCGTTTATCTTTCCTACGGCAATAACTTGGCCTTGCCCAAAGAGTAGCGCTGCAAAAGTGACCACTAATGAACTTAGGCTCAGCGACCATATCTCTTTTAAACTTGAAAGTCTCACATGTTTATAACGTAATTTTATATTTGAAAGTTTATTCCAAGCAAACCTGCACATAACAAAATTGGGCAAAATGGTGACTACTACGGATATCAAGGCAAGGTAAAGTAAGTTCTTGCAACCTAAGAGTCCAAAGATTAGGATTATTAGTAATAACTTGAGAAATACTTCCGATGCCCTAAAGAAATACATCTGATCAAAGCGATGCGTGCCCTCTAGGATTCCTCTTCCAATCCTTAGCGGAAAATTTATTGCCACACCAACGCCAGTTAACAAAATGAGCCATTTTGCAATCTTAGAATACTCTTCGCTTAGATTGAAAAAGCTTGAAAAGTTGGGCCAGATAATTAAAGTGGTAACAATCATAAAAAGTGAAGAAACCAGGAATAGAAATATCGAAGAGCTTATTGTGCAGGAGAGATTTGTGAAATCGTTTTTAGCGTTATATTTAGCCACAAACCTTCCAATACTGCTGCTTACGCCGAGGTCTAATATCGCCAAATAAGCGATGACCTGGCCTACAAGCATCCATACGCCGTATCCCTCTTTACCAAGGCGAGTTATGAGAAGCGGGGGGATGATTAAAGCCGAAACCAAAAGAATAGCCATCTCAAACCACCCAGCAGTAGTATTACGCAAAAGCTGTTTAGGAATGTTCAAGTTCTACTTGCCTTTCTGATATTGTTATAGCATCTTCAAGCCCCATTCTTTTTGCTCTTTCGTTGCCGGTCAATATAAAGAACGAGTCGAAGTAAGCTTTGGCATCTTCCATGTTGCATTGTCTCGATTTAACATAAAACCAGTCTTTTATGTCTTTCTCGCTAATGCATTTATAATGGCCTGAAAGGTACCTGGCCAATATCTTCTTATGTCCTAAGTGTGCTAAGATAGCTGTTCTATGATTTCCTTGTAAGACTACAAATCTTTTTTGCCCATTCTCCCTCTCTAGGAAAACTCCGCCAATAAAAGCATTCTTAAAATACCAGGGTCTGTATCCGTGAACCTTCATGTATTCATAGAGATTTCTCAAATTGAGAAAGTCCTTTTCTATTAAGGCAAAACTGGATGGTCCGCAGAAACGCGAACTGTGTGCGTCTTTGGCCTTGCTACCTTTGCAGCTTTCTTCAACTTTGAATGAATCCCAAGGGTAGAGGAACAGGCCAGGCTTGAAATGAACTTGAAAGCCGGCAGAAATAGGAAGGTCTGACATATTCTTGGGCTGATAACGCTGGTGATATTTATATAAAATAGAATCTTTAACGTTCAGGTCTTTTTCTCTATCAAACTCCTTTAACTGTTCAACCAGATAATTCCACCCGTTCGGCGCAAAAGAGAATCCCATCGGATTAATGCACATATCCAATGGGACATCGCATAGTTGGGAGTATCTATTTGAATAAACATGGAGTACACTTAGAGCGTGATAAACAGGACCGCATTTCTTTAGGTATCTTTTGAAATCTAGAGCCATTTTGTTTTCTTGTCTCCTAAGACTCGGAGAACACTTTTTAAATAGCTTCTCGTTATTCTTTTCAATAAGACACATTTGCTGGTATCAATCACATCTCTGTTTTCAAATACTGGATTGCTAAAACGCGAGGAAATAACTATGGCTCTGCGCCAAATGGAATTATCTATTACCAGATTATATACAAAGCCAAAAGTTTCCAGGATTTCCACCACGCACTGAACCGAGGGGAGCCAATATAAGCCGCTATATTTGTTTGAATCTTTGCTCCTGCCTCCGCAAAACTTTGCTATAGGTAAATCAAAATTGCCTTCTGTCAGAGACTTCCACTCAAAAAGAATCGTATCGGATATTTTTGTCAATTGTTGGAGGGCTTTATAAGGATAAGAAACGCGGTGTAAAAATCCAGCGCAAAGTGTAAAATCAAAATGCCCATATCTTTCTATGTCTTGGTCAAATATATCCACAACTTCATAATTGATGTTGGAAACCCCTAAAACGTCAGAAATGAATTTAGCTTTTTTTATTCTTAACTTATCAGCATCGACGGCAACTACTTCGCTCGCACCCAACTCTTCCAGCTTCAGACTAAAGAAACCTTCATTGCACCCAACATCAAGGACTCGTTTGCCCTTGATGTTAATCATGCTGACATATTTTTCTATACGGGACCATTTAACGAGGTTCTTGCCGTGAGAAACCTGCTCTTTAGCAATGGTTTTTATGTCATAGGGGAGCTGTATGCTATGATTCCATGGTTGTTCTTTCCCTAATTTTTCTATTCTTCTTTCAATTTCCTCCTTTGTATGCATTTTGCGCCTTAATGGTTGCCCCTGTTCCAAGGTAAAGATTTTTCCAGGCCTCAATTGCTTTGCCCTTGGATTTCAAATTCTTTCCTGATTTTTCTGTACAATACTCTATCTGTAGCAGCATAGCATTTTCTGTAAAACCAGAGAAAAAACGCAAAAAATCCCGAGGGTGTCTTTTTACAAATTAGATATCTTGCTTTTAACAATTTGTACCGAACTCTATTGAGGGTGTATTTCGAGTTAGTTGGTTCACACCTTTTCGCTAATATGTGCATATTTGTGTTTCTGGTTTCCAAAGCAACTATTTTCAATCCTACCTTTTCAAGTAGAATTCGTGCACTTCTAGGAGTAAAATAAAGTTGATGGACGAGGGATATCCGCCGATTAATATCTGTCAGAAATAAATTTGGGCTCTCATTATGCGAATATATATACATACACGCGTTTTCTTTCATCAAGCTTCGGCATAGCTTCAAATCTGTAATAGGATCACTTAAGTGTTCTAATACACCTATAAACCCTATGAAGTCAAACATGCCGATTTTTTCCGGTGAAACATTTCTTATGCAACCACCCAAGACACAAAAGGCAAAACCTTCGTCATTTTTGATCTTTTCACGACATTGTTCTGATGGCTCGAGGCCGAGACAATCACTTGCACCCATTCCTCCTAAGGCGGCCAAAAAGTAACCATTTCCACATCCGACATCCAAAACTCTCTTGTTTTCAAAATCTACTTTGTTTTTCGCAAGGAACCGGAAATACCTTATGTACTTTTTTTTCCAAGATCGTAATAAATCGCTATGTACGGACTTGTCTTGATTTTCAAGGCTAATATTGTATGTCTCGTAATAACTCTGTCTGTAGTATTGACTTAACTCATCGTATGTCATAAGTGGGTGTCTGTATAGCATCCCACAATTTACACACAAATTCGTGTCCATATTTGACATGAGCTTGTTTACAGATTTCTTTGAAGCATAGGTTCTCTTGATGTTAGCCAGTCGTGCATGCGTAAAAATAGTCTCAGATTTCTTCGATCCGCAAATTGGACAAGACAGTCGATCATATTGGTTTGCTCCCATGAAATTATCTGCTTCCATTGTTCAACCATATAAAAAGACCTTACAGAATCTCAATCATTTTCTCCTTGAGTCATTCTGCCTGTAATTACTCTACTAAAACAATAGATACCTTTCGGCCCTCTTCTTTTACCCCCCATTATGTGTATTTAATACGATTGCAGTAAAAGCATTATAACGCTCTACCAAATATTTTGCCAGTCGCTCAATGTGCTCCATT
>CAYSLN010000031.1:0-2713 GCA_964431825.1 uncultured Pirellulales bacterium
AAAGTTGTTCTGCCCGAAATTATGATTCCCCTGGTCGGGGCTGTCTCGGAACTGAAGCGGGTCAAAGATGAAATTGTCGATGAAATCAAAATAGTCTTCAAAGAAAGAAAATCCAAAATCGCTTATTTGATTGGAACGATGATTGAGGTCCCGAGGGCCGCCTTGACGGCTGATGAAGTTGCCACCGAGGCACAATTCTTCAGCTTCGGGACGAATGACCTGACGCAGATGACGATGGGCTTCTCCCGGGATGATGCAGGCAAGTTCCTCGGAGAATACGTCAATAAGGGTATTTATGCAGCAGACCCATTCCAGATACTTGACCAGGTCGGCGTCGGCAAGCTGGTGGAGATGGGTACGAAACTCGGCAGAAAGACCAGAAAGAATCTAAAAGTCGGCATCTGTGGCGAACACGGGGGCGAGCCTAACAGTATCGACTTCTGTCACAGGGTCGGAATGAACTACGTCTCATGCTCACCGTTTAGGGTGCCGATTGCAAGGCTGGCGGCGGCACAGGCGGCAGTCAGAAACGATTGACAAAATCTTGCTTTTGATTACAATTAAGGTGCGCTGGCTTAAAAGCCGGGCACCTTTTTGTTTTCGGATAAGTTACCTCTTTGACTTGACGGTGAAAGTAGCTCAGTTGGTAAGAGCACTGGATTGTGGATCCAGGGGTCGCGGGTTCGAATCCCGTCTTTCACCTTTTTCCTTTCGTATCTTGTGGCTCGGACTGCGTAACATATGGCTGGTTCACCTTTCATTAGGGCATCTTAAAAATGAGTAACCTGATTTGTCCTGTATGCAAAACATCGCTGCAGCCAAAAAAGACACCTAAAGGAGCACTGTGGAGATGTCAAAATTGCTCAGGAGTCGCAGTCAATCTGGCAGTGCTCCGAAATTACCTAAATGAGGACATCGTCAAAGAATTCTGGCTCAAGACAATTACGGACAGCAAGCCATCAGATAGAAGATGCCCCTGCTGTGTACAGATGCTTAAGGAATTTACCACGAGCAAGGACAATCAACAGATAAGTCTTGATTTATGTCAGAATTGCCAGTTGCTCTGGTTTGATAAAGATGAACTTGAGGCATTCCCAAAAGCAGACAGCGTTCCTCCCTGCGAAATCAGTCAAAACTCTGCAAGTGCCAGTGTTAGACTTGAGGCCGAACTTGAAGCTCAACTTGAAAATCAGGAAAAATTGCTTGAAAACATACCCGCGATGAGTATCACAATACTGCGCATAATAATTCAGCTGTTACTCGCCTTATAAGAAACATTGTCTTGTATACCAGTAGATATCTCGCCAACAATTTGTCTGTGGGAACTTGCTATTATGCATGCGTTTCTTAGCAGCGAATAACGTGGAAAGCAATCAGCGGCAATCAACGACCAAACTGGTTTCGTCTCATTCCCGCCGGCAGTTCTATTCCAACACGTCCCTTTGATTCCTTGAAATCAACTATGACCTTAGCAGCGGCCTTTGGGTCGTCCAGCACAGTGAATACATTCAGGTCTTCCGGTGAAATATGATGGTGCTTTTTGAGCATCTTATCTTTCATCCAGGTAATTAGTCCTTCCCAATAGTCACTGCCCATCAAAATTACGGGGAAAGACGCCTGCTTTAAGGTCTGAATCAAAACAAGTGACTCGAAAAATTCATCCATAGTTCCATAGCCGCCGGGGAGAACAACGAAGCCATGGGCATACTTGAGAAACATTACCTTCCGGCAGAAGAAATACCTAAAGTGCAGCGACATGTTCTGGTACTCATTTGGAACCTGCTCCATAGGCAGCTCGATGTTAAGCCCGATGCTCGTGCCGCCTGCTTTCGCAGCTCCCTTATTCGCCGCCTCCATAATCCCCTCACCGCCGCCGGTTATTACTGCGAACCCGGCCTTTGCCACTTCCCAGGCGGTTTTCTCTGCAAGTTTATAGTATTTTTGCTGTGGCTTTGCCCGACCTGAACCGAAAAACGATACCGCAGGGCCAACAGTAGCAAGCTCATCAAATCCCTCCACGAACTCAGCCATTACCCTGAATATCCGCCAGAGGTCTTTCACCGGGCTTTCAGTAATATCAATCATATCTCCATATCCAAATTAGCAATTCACATGTCGTCGGAAACGAATTCTACCACAAATCCGGCTTGTTGGCAGCAGGGCAATATTTCGAAATCGGGCACTCCGGACAATTAGGTTTACGGGCCTTACAAATGTTTCGGCCATGAAATATCAATAAATCACTAAATAGCGTCCAGCTCTTCTTAGGTACTATCTCGGCTAAATCGAATTCCAACTTTACCGCATCATTATTATCGGAAAGTCCCAATCGTCGTGAAAGCCTAATAACATGTGTATCACACACTATGCCAGGCGTGCCGAAAGCATTGCCCAGGACTACGTTTGCGGTTTTTCTGCCCACCCCAGGAAGGCTTACGAGCTCTTCCATTGTACCGGGGACTTTACCTTCGAACTGCTCGATTATCTTAGTGCAGGCACCCTTGATATTGGCCGCTTTGTTGCGATAAAAACCTGTGCTTTTTATGTCTGACTCGATTTGTTTTATATCAGCCTTCGTCCAGTCTGCAGCAGATTTATATTTCTTGAAAAGGTCCTTTGTGACTATATTCACTCGTACATCTGTGCACTGGGCCGACAGAATTGTCGCAATCAGCAATTCCAAAGGGTTCTTAAATTTAAGAGCTATTTTCGC
>CAYSLN010000031.1:2813-9143 GCA_964431825.1 uncultured Pirellulales bacterium
AACAAAATTCCACGCCACTTAAGCGGCTCTTTCCTGCCCGGCACAAACAACATACTCACAGGCACCCCCAGCTCATTATAGATGTTCTTTAAAGCTAACGTTGCCGGAAAACCTTTTCCTGTGGTGTCAGCCTTAATTGCCAGGATACCTTTTTGCTCGATTAGTCTGGCAACATCTTCGCGAGAGTAAACTACCTTTTCCACTGCCTTACAGCTCAAACACCAATCGGCAGTAAACTTAATCAGAACCGGACGCTCCTGCTCCAGAGCGGTCTGTATAGCGTTTGTGTCGTAGCCTTGCCAATCGACAAGCTCGCCAGCCGGTGCCGGCAAAAACGTCAACCCCGCCGAGATTGCCAGAGCCGCTGCGATAATCCTTACCAGCCATCTGCGTACCGGCTTCGAACCGAAACTAACCCACGCACCCCACATCCAGACGCAAAACGCCAGTATCACCCCAAAATACAACACGCCTGCTCTGCGGGTTTCAGGCAGTGCCGTGATTAGCTTTATTGCGATAACCAGCAAAACAAATCCGACGGCCTGCTTAAATAATTCCATCCAGCGTCCTGCTTTTGGCAGGCGCTTCAATAAGCCGGGCATCGAAGTCAGAACTGCGTACGGCAAGGCCATGCCAACACCTATAACCATTATAGCAATGGTGGCTGACAGCAAAGGCTGAGCTTGTGCCCAGGCAAAGGCCGCCGCCAGAATACCAAAGCTGCAAGGTGTGCTCAAAATGGCTGCCAGAAAGCCCATCCCCACAGCTCCACGGTAGCCTTTACCGGCTTCTGATTTGCCCGCGATTGAAGATGGTACACCAACTGTAAAGACTCCAAACATAAATAATGCAAGTACCACCAGCAAAAGCGACATACCAGCCACGAAGGCTGGATTGCGGAACTGGTCACCCCATTGCAACACCGATCCATAAAAGATTCGCAAAATGATATTCGTCGCCGAAAGAGATGCAAAGAACAATAATATCCCAAGACAAAACGCCAGCCCCATTGTTATGGACTGCCTTTTGCTTTCCTTTGCCTGCCCAACAATGCGCATCACGATAAGAGGCAACACCGGCCAGACGCATGGCATAATGTTTAGAGCCAGCCCCGCCAAAAATGCTAAACCAAGAGCAAACCAGGTCGAATAAGCCAGCTGTTCATCCGGCAAAACCGCTTTGTTGTGCTCCCCTGCTTCCGGCAAAACAAATCCTGGCTCGGCCATTACTGCATCAGGAGCAATTTTAATTACTGTTCCTAAGTCGCCAAAATCAGGCACACGACACTGCGCGCCAGAACAAACAGCCCCCTCAATTTTAATTGGCACAAGTGTATTCCACGTGCCTTCCGTCTCTGGCATATCCTGGCTGACAGTAAAAGGCAAAAATACCGTGAAATCGCCGCTGAATACCTCAAGTTCCTCTCCCAAAGCTTCATCGTGATACAGCTCAGCTTCAGGAAATATCGGCTCAGAAAAATTTATATAACCCGGAAAAGAAGGGTTGATTTTAAGATTCATACCACCAGGTGCCGTCTCGGCTGATGCGTAAAAGTGCCAATCTTTCTTCAGCTCGAAATGAATGGCCAATACAGAATCGCTGCCCGGCGTAACTGTTTCATATTGCTGCTCAGCTGTGATGGTAACAATATCGCTTTTAATAACGCTACCAGGTGGTGGCACAGCAAGACCATCAACGGCGCAAACCAAAATCAAACACAAAATAAAAAAAGCTTTTTTCTGCATATGAACCTCAGAAGGGAATTAAAAAGTAAAAAAGAAAAAACCTGTTACTTTTACCTTCTAACTTTTCTTCACGATTGCCCTTGCTGCTCTTCTTGCTCAGGCTTCGGCTGCTCCCCCTTGGCCTGCTCAGCAGCCAACAAATCGCCAACGGTAGGTTTATCCAACTGACCACCTTCCAAAATCAGTTTGACATCGTCAGCATCGAGAGTTTCGTATTTCAGCAGCGCTTTGGCTATCCGCTCAAGCTTGTCCTTGTTTGATTCTACCAATTCCTTTGCTTTTTTATATGCCTCACTGGTAATCCTTTTTACTTCGCTATCTATCGCTTCTGCTGTTTTATCTGAATACTCCTTCTCGGTCGACACCACATATGCAAACTCCTTGGCCCCATAACCCGGCCCATAACTAATCAGACCAAGCTCGTCGCTCATACCCCAGGTCAAGACCATTTGCCTTGCAATCTTGGTGGCCTGTTCAATGTCGGACTGTGCTCCGCTGGATATATCATCACAGAATGTTTCCTCTGCAACTCTCCCTGCGAAGCACACCTGTAGAAGTGCCATGCAGTACCTCTTCGTAAACATTGTCCTGTCTTTTTCCGGCAGGGCAAAAGTTGCCCCACCCATAGGCCCACGAGGAATGATACTTACTTTATGCAACGGGTCCGCATCCTTCAACAAAGACTGTACCAGTGTATGCCCGGCTTCATGATATGCGGTAATTTCCCTTTCTTTTTGGTCAATAACCCTGCTTTTCTTAGCCCTTCCCCATCGAACCTTGTCTCTGGCTTCCTCCAAATCGGCCATCTCGATGTGGTCTTTGTTGGCCATAGTTGCTGCCAAAGCCGCCTCATTGATTATAGCCGCCAGGTCTGCGCCGCTGAGCATGGGTGTGCCGCGTGCCAGTCTGCTCAGATTGGAGTCCGGCCCCAACTTCACTTTTCTTGCGTGGACCTTCAGAATGTCAGCCCGACCCTTTATATCCGGCAGAGGAACAATAACCTGTCTATCGAACCTCCCCGGCCGGGTTAATGCATGATCCAGAATATCCGAGCGGTTCGTCGCTGCAACTACTATTACCTGGTCGTTTGTGTCAAAGCCGTCCATCTCAACCAGAATCGCATTCAGCGTTTGTTCCCGTTCATCGTGTCCTCCACCGGCGAAGCCGGCACCACGTTTACGCCCAATCGCATCAACCTCATCAAGAAAAATTATACAAGGTGAATTATCCTTGGCCTGCTTGAACAAATCACGTACACGTGATGCCCCCACCCCAACAAACATCTCCACAAAATCACTGCCGGATATGCTGAAAAACGGCACATTGGCCTCACCAGCTATAGCTTTAGCAAGCAAAGTCTTGCCACAGCCGGGAGGACCTATAAGTAAGACTCCCCGGGGAATACGACCACCCAGCCGTTGAAATTTCTTTGGGTTTTTCAAAAATTCGATTATCTCGCCCACTTCTTCCTTTGCTTCTTCGATGCCGGCGACGTCCTTAAACGTAACTTTGACCCGGTCTTTGCTTTGTAACCGATGCTTGCTTCGGCCAAATGACATCAACATTCCACCGGCCCCCCCGCGAAGATTCCGCGCGAACACAAAGTAGAAAAACCCTATCAACAAAAGCAGCGGCAAGACCCACTGTATCAGCATAATCAACCAGACACGCGGTGGGTCAGTATCAACCTTTACACCGTCTTTTACCATTTGTTGCAACAGTTCTTGAATCCGATCTCCCTGCACCTCCGGCTTATAGTTCACCGCAAAAGAAACGTTCCCACTCTCTCCCCGACTGCTGATACCCTGCTCATTGAATTTGCCCGTTATCTCCGTATCTTTTACAACAATACTATCTATGTACTTGTTATCAACATAATGGACGAACTCATCCCACCGAATCTTGTCGATACTATACCTTTGTTGCAGTATCATCATTAAAGTGAAAATCATAATTGCAATTATAAGATAACTAAACGGTCCACGCTTATAATTTGGTATCTGAGGTTTTTTGCCCGACTTTGGGCCGCGACGTGATTGGGGCGGCTTTTTGTTTTGACTATTACTCATAATTTACCAGTTCGACATTCTTTCATGTTTACATTCGCCTTTTTCAGTTGTTACTGCCATTTTTCTTCCATCAGTTCTACGACCTTCTGTGCCAATTTGTTTGCCGCAAGGGCCGATGCGTAGCCAAAGTCCTGGTTTTGGTACCCGGAATAGGACGCTTCTGCAGTGACTGACTGGTTGTCTATCAGCAATTCTCCTGTCTTTAGATTCTTCCAGTTAACTACCGCTTTGACTTGCACCTGTTTTTCCAGTACCCCACCTGTCTGGCGTTCAGTTGTGAGAACCAACTCGCCAATTGATGCTATCTGGCCGCTTATCACGCTATCAGCACGGTCTTCGTCTGAGACTATTTTATAGGGTGTTTCCGCCTCAATGCGCTTCGACAAGGCGTCGGAGAGTTCGTACTCCAGATCTCGCCGAAAGCTTTGGTTGTCAAACATTTTCAGGCAGACACTGCTGATTCCTTGTGGAAACAGCGATTCGTTGGAATAGCCGCCTAATTCAGCACATCCAGAAAAAACCAGAATAGATTGCACAAGAGCACAAGAACAGACGAGCACGTGTATCGTTCTACTTATGTGCCTTTGGCTTACGCCCCTGACCAGGATTTTTTTGTTCATTTTTTTGTCTCTTCGCTACCCATGTTCCGCGCAAGCACTTCCTTTGCCATCTCTGCAGCCTTACTGTCCGGCGAATCCTGTATTACCATGTTGTAATAAAGATTAGCCGCCTGCATCTTACCCGTTCTTTGATAATATCGGCCGATGCTAAATTGTTTGTAGGCAAGTTGTTCGTCTATCTCTTTTAATATCGCATCGACACCTAATTCTTCGGCATCTTCACGGTATAGCAATCTGAATTTTTCGTAGTAGCTCTTCGCACTAATCAGACTTGAAGCATCATAATAATGCCTCTTATGCTCCTCTCGCTTGTTATACACACTATGCTCACATCGAGCCATTCCAAGCAGAGCGTCCTTACCAATTTGGCCCGTCTCCCATTCGGACGCAATCTGCGCCCATTTAAGGTATGCACTATGAAATTTCCTTCTTTTTTCATAACTTTCGGCAACCGCTAAAGCCGCTTTTATTCCAATCCCATCTGGTTCACCCATCCCGGCCCGGTCCGTAATCTTTTCCATAATCCTGACGCCCTCAGCGTATCCGGATATTTTGATACTGCCAAGCACTGTCTTTTTTCGGCCGGCCAAAAAAGCCTCCGCTATTCCAAACTGCCTTTCCAGGACCACCTCATAAAGTTCGCTTTTCGGATACTCGGTAAGCAACTTATCATATTTTTTGGCTGCCTTGGCAAACTTGCCGTTGCAAAGGAGCATCTCCGACTTGATAAAGGCATCCAGATCGGCACCCGCAAATTCCGGAAAGTCTTCCTTGAGCTTATTGAATGCCTTCCGGGCAGCTTTAGGCCGACCCGTGTTGACATACTCCTGCGCGCTAGCGACCGCCAGCAGGAATCTGGCCTTGGAATCCTGGTCATGTTCCAAAAGCTGGATATCTTCCAACTTTTTCTGTTGCTGGCAGGATACAGATGACAACATAATCGCTGTCGCCAGCACTATGAATCGCATACCATATTTCGGCATAAATAAGCTCCCTTACCAATCCTTAAGTCCTAATTATGCTACCGCCGAACATTATACCGGTTCCTGAAACCATTGCAAACCCACACTTTCAAATGTTGACAGCTCTGGAACCAGCCATTGACTTCAGGCACAAGACCGGCGATACAGCTAATAATACCTTCCACATCACAAAGCACCCTCTAAATGAACGTCATTCCTCCAAAAGTAAGGCTTCCATGTTAAAGACACCCAAAGGTATCATTTCGTTACATAAAAATAAAGCAAAACTTGTTACCGGGCACAGTTCGAAAAAATAGTGGCTCCTGCTTTTCTTGACGGCAGATGGCTGGTAGCTTATAGTGTATAGTCCTTATCATATAGTATTTAGTGTATCTGGAGTGTGTTGTAATGGCCAAAAGAAATCAATGTGATAAATGCACCGGGCTGTGCTGCAGGTATTTTGCACTGCCTATCGAAACGCCGGAAGATAAAGGAGACTATGACGATATAAGATGGTATCTGTGCCATAAGGATATAACGGTATTCGTGGAGGGCAATGACTGGTACATCAACATAAAGAACAAGTGCAAACACCTCTCGGAAAAGGACTACCGCTGCAGAATTTACGATAGAAGGCCAAGGATTTGCAGAAAATACAACCACAAGGATTGTGATTACGTCGAGGGCGAATATAAATACAAGCTACACTTCACCAGCGATAAGCAAATGGAAGAATATATAAAGATAAAATTCGACAACAACGTCGCAGAAAAGAAAAAAGCAAAGAAAAACAATAAAAAGAGAAAGCGATGAAGATGCCGCCGGTAAAAGGAACAAGGGATTTCTATCCGCAGGATATGGCGGTCAGAAACTGGATAATTGACGGCTGGAAGAAAGTGTCGTTGCGGAACGGCTTCGAGGAATATGACGGGCC
>CAYSLN010000031.1:9243-14440 GCA_964431825.1 uncultured Pirellulales bacterium
CCGGTGATACTTTTGAACAAATGCTTGCAGAAAACATCACTGACGAGAACAAACGCAAAAAAATAGTCGAGCTAATGAGTGTTGAGTCTCTCAAGCAAATCGGCAAATCTCTGGTTTTGAACAAAAAAGCACAGCAATCCGTTGACGAATTGGGCAGACTGTTTGAGCTTATTGATGTTATGGGAGTTGGCGATTATTGCGCTTTCGATATCGGCATAGTAAGAGGGCTGGCTTATTATACCGGTATCGTATTCGAGATTTACGATAAAGCCAATGAGCTTCGTGCCATTGGTGGGGGTGGTAGATATGACAATCTATTAAAGCAGTTCGGCGGACCAGCCATACCGGCCACCGGTTTCGGCATTGGGGACTGTGTATTGGCAATATTGCTTGAAGAAAAAAACCTGCTACAAAAACAACTGCCGGAGCAAAAGCTGGATTATTTTGTTGCACGCGTGGATGACAATTACAAAGACGATGCCGTTAAACTAATGATGAGATTACGGTCAGCAGGACGGGCGGCCAGTTTTAGTTATAAAGAGGCCAAGCTAAGCAAACAACTCAAACAGGCCTCAGACCAAAACGCCCAAGAATGCATAATTATTGGCGATGAGTCCAAGGAAAACAAACTCACCGTCAAAAACATGGTTACAGGTGAGCAGAAAGTAATAGAAACAGATAAATTTTTTGCACAGCTTAATCGCAAGTCGAAATGAAGGACTTCCCCCCGAATCATTACGAGCGGGCCTTTGAAAATTGGCTGATTGACAACCACATTGAATACATTGCGGTAGATGAGCACAAAACAGCCGCATTTGGACACCCCGAGATTAAAAGCTTCGACTTTTTATTACACCTGCACAACGGGCAAATAATAATCGCCGAAGTAAAAGGCAGAAGATTCAAGGGCACCAGTTTTGCCAAATTGACAGGTTTCGAATGCTGGGTCACAACCGAGGACGTTGACGGTCTGGTCAAATGGCGACAGGTCTTCGGCCTGGGCCACCAAGCCATATTTGTTTTTGTCTACAAGATAGAGAATGTTGATGTCGATTTTGACGGCAGAGATGTCTTTGATTTCGATGCAAACAGATACGTATTTTTCTGTGTTAAGCTGGATGATTACAAAAAGTTTATGAAACGCCGCAGCCCGAAATGGCAAACTGTAACACTACCTGCCGACAAATTCCGACAGTGTGCTATTCAATTACAGCAGCTTTTACTTTGAAGTACAAATACACACCTTGCCACGATAGCTATGGAATAAACAACCGGACAACAGGTAATGTCTTAAAGAATAAGATGGCCTCAGGATCGGCTCGCGTCAGGCTCCAGACGTGCTCACCGATACCGATCTGGGCAAGTACGAACTTACCCAGAACAAACTGGCCGATGCCGATATACCCGGTCACAAACTGCCCAACGCCCAGGTATGCCGCGATAGCCATTTGCCCTAACGCCGCTATACCTGAAGATAGCTGCCCCAGACCAAAGACGATTCCAAGTGCCAATTGACCAATGGCTAATAATCCCAATGACAACTGACCAACGGCGATAAACCCGCAGGCAATTCTCCCTACAGCAATGATGCCCTTTGCTACCGTTCGCCTTCCGGTCTCCGGATTTCTGCCATAGGTGTAGTGTACCAGTGGAATACCAAACATTGTTTTGTGGGATTTGAACTCATGATAGCCCGTGCCATTGATATAAACATATCGCCTCCAGATGCCGAAGCTGGTCTCCTGAATTTTATATTCGACCTCTTCTAATAATATATTGCTCATAGATATTCCCCTCATATAAAAGGTTTATGTCCTGCTTTCAAATTGTAGCCTCTCGCAGGTAAAGCTACAATGTTTTTTTAGATTCCCGCCCCCCTGTTGCTGGTCTTTACAACAACTTCTCGAGAGGCGAAAATCCCGTTCGGCAATGACACAGGGAAGCCACAAAGAAATGGTAAAATACAGGCTATTGTTGTATATTGCCCTTTTATGCGAATCATAGCAGGCACTAAACGAGGAACGAAATTGCTTAGCCCTAAGACGCAGGACTCCCGGCCGATTACCGACAGAGTCAAAGAATCGCTTTTCAGCGTCCTTTATCAATATGGCCTGCTAAACGGCGCAATAGTAGCCGACTTGTTCTGCGGTGTCGGTTCACTGGGCCTCGAGGCCTTGAGCAGAGGGGCCGAGTTTGTTACATTCGTTGAGCAGGACCCGAAGATTATTTCGGTTCTAAATAAAAACATAGAAAAAGCTGGTTTCGTTAAAAAATCGAAAGTAATAAAGTCCGATGCCTTCAAGTCTGGTGCTCTGCTGGATTCTGGCCGGCAAAGGTACAGCCTTGTTTTTGTTGACCCGCCGTATGCGTGTACAAAGGATACAGGGCTGGATTCGCCTCTGGACAGATTGCTAAACCTGCTGACTGAACAGATAATTCCTGAGGCAATCGTTGTGGTCAGAACTCACCAAAGCACAGCCCTGTTGAACGAATATGGCCAATTTAAGGTGGTAGAGCGACGCCAATGGGGAACCATGGCGATAACAATATTAAAAAAGATACGCGAATGACAAACAAACAGATAGCTATAAAGATAATTAAGCGCCTGCAGAAAAACAGCTTTCAGGCACTGCTGGCCGGCGGCTGTGTGCGGGATATGCTGCTCAGCCGGCCCGCAAGTGACTATGATATCGCCACCAACGCACATCCGGAAGAAGTAATAAAGATATTCAAACGAACATTGAAAGTCGGAGCTAAATTCGGCGTCGTGATTGTCTTAATCGAGAACCAACAGGTCGAAGTGGCCACATTCCGGTCTGAAAGCGGATACGCCGACGGCAGACACCCCGCGAAGGTTAGTTTTGTCACCGCCGCAGAAGATGCCGGCCGAAGAGACTTTACTATCAATGGAATGTTTTACGACCCTCTGAATGATAAGGTACTCGATTACGTCAATGGCCAGGTAGACCTACAAAAGCAAATAGTGCGAACTATCGGCAAACCCGACGAGCGGTTCAGCGAAGATTATCTGCGAATGCTGCGGGCAGTAAGATTCTCCACTCAACTTGGCTTCGCAATTGAGCCGAAAACCTTCTCGGCTATTTGCAACAACGCGAAAAATATAACAAAGATAAGCGGCGAACGAATAGCAATCGAACTCGAGAGCGCGCTCGTCAATCCAAATCGTGCTGTCGGGGCATCGATGTTGATTGAGAGCGGATTAGCTGAAGCGATTTTCCCCGGCTTTTCCGATGAGCAGGCAACTTTCGCAGTTAACGTATTGGGACAACTGCGAAAGAAGGTTGATTTTGCTTTGGCATTAGCTGGACTTTTTGCCGGCTGCACGACAGAATTTGCTCACCATAAGTTCGGAGCTCTAAAACTTAGTAGAAATCGAAACAAACACATAAAATTCTTACTGGTCAACAGAGGTAAACTGCTCGATGAGCAAATGTCCTTGGCACAACTAAAAAAGATTCTCGCCGAGCCTTACTTCTGGGACCTGTACGAACTTCAAAGAGCAATTCAAAAGGCCTCTGGCAGCGGCAGGAAAGGTATTGCTCCGTTAATCAAACTAAGAAAAAGAGTAAAGGCCCTGAAAGGTGCCGAATTAAGACCCAAACCCTTGCTCAACGGGCACGACCTGATTCGATTAGGCGCGGTGCAGGGGCCAAGACTTGGACAATTGGCTGAAGAGTTGTACATCGCCCAATTGGAAGGCACTCTGCAAACACCACAACAAGCCGAGCACTGGGTGCAAAAGTGGTTGCACAAGCACAGAATGACCGAAAGATAGGCTCACTGTTCACCGTATTCCGACGATGGAAAAAATTACAAAACTACCTCGTCCCGAAAGATACAAAATTTATTTCACCTCGGGCGAAGCACTTGGGTCAAAGGGATTAGTTCTGACAGCTAACGAGAATAGATAAGGATAGTCACTCTTTAAGTGCTCCATATGCGAGACCCATTCGCGCACCAATAGCTGGTGGACTCTTTTTATGTCCCCGCTTAAGTGTTCATAATCGGTATCGGGCAAATCTTTAATCCTCGTCCTGTGGGAAAGTTCCTCGGCCAAATGAAAAACCGCCCAAAGAAGCTCGGTGAACTCATCATGCTCCAACAAATTAGGGTTCTCCAGCAACCGCAACAAAAACGTGCGTTTTTCAACAATAAAATCCGTCAGACCCTGAAGGTCTCCGGCCTGACTATCAATCTGATAATCGTGATGTTGCAGCACAACCTCTATTTGTGCAAAATGCTCCGGAGACCAGTCATTATTCACTATCAAATGCTTTGAGATCTTCTCGGCGTTGGTATCGAAACCGGTAAAGTACTTCAATAAAGGAGTGCCTACCTCGCTGAAAAAGGCACCTATGACCATATTCAATTTCTTCAGCATCGACCGCTTTTCTCTTTCAGCCAACACCTGGTGAATGACCAGCGTAACAAGCAACACCTCTATAAAAACAAAGGCAATATCCCCTACCAGGTAAATGAATATATGATGAGCGTCTCTGAAAACCACGTAGTGGAGCGCATAGAAAAAAACCGCCAACAGAATTAATAATAGACCAAAAAGAATCTTTTGAGTTCGGTTTTTATTAGCCTTCATATTTACCCCGATTAAATAATCATTTTATCGGTTTCGCTACACCAAAAAATAATACCACAAAAGTATTGATAGTGGCAGGAAATCCTACTATCTTACTTTCTGGACGCGAAAATAGTTCGATTCTTCGGCTCTTTAAGGACCAAATAGCATGAAGAAGCGACAATTAGGCAAAACCGACTTAAATCTGACGACTATCGGCTTAGGTACCTGGGCAATGGGCGGACCCTGGGAATTCGGCTGGGGACCACAGGACGATGATGAGGCAATTGCCGCAATCGTAACCGCTCTGGATACAGGCATCAACTGGATAGACACCGCCGCCGTTTACGGCTGTGGACATTCCGAGGAACTTGTCGGAAAAGCACTAAAGAAAATCACCACTACGCCCATTATCGCGACAAAGTGCAGCCTGCTCTGTAACGAAAAAAGAGAAAAAGTAAGCTGTCTGAAAAGAGAAAGCGTTCGCAAAGAATGCCATGTGAGCTTAAAACGGCTCGACATTGACACAATAGACCTCTACCAAATTCATCGCCCCGAGCCCGATGAAGACATCGAAGAGGCCAGCGAAGAGATAGCCAAACT
>CAYSLN010000031.1:14540-15740 GCA_964431825.1 uncultured Pirellulales bacterium
GACGACCATCGAAGAAGAAGTCCGGAATTCCAGGGCCCGCAGTTTACCGCCACGCTGGAACTTGTTGATAAGCTGCGATCCATCGCCGAGCGAAACGGAAAAACATCTGCACAACTGGCCATCGCCTGGGTCCTTCGCCGGCCCGAAGTTACCTCCGCCATTGTGGGAGCGCGAAGACCCGAGCAGATTACTGAAACCGCTCAGGCATCAGACTGGAATCTCAGCAAAGAAGATATTAAACAAATTGAGCTGCTCTTAGCCGAATGGCAGGCGAAAATTAAAACAAAATAAAGTTTTAAGAATAGAGAAAACAATGCCAAAAAACAAAGACCTCCTGTATACAAGTCCTCTCGTGGAGAGAAACGCCTCAAGGGAAATGGCTGAGCTTTTTGGCGCTCAGAAAAAGTTCAGCACATGGCGCAGACTCTGGCTGGAACTCGCAAAGGCACAAAAAAAACTCGGCCTTAATATAAGGCCAAGCCAGATAAAACAGATGGCCCGACATCTTGACGATATTGATTTTAAAAAGGCGGCCTATTACGAAAAGAAATTTCGCCACGATGTGATGGCTCACGTCTATACCTTCGCCGACGCGGCACCAAAAGCCGAGCCGATTATCCACCTCGGCGCCACCAGCTGTTTCGTAGGCGACAACGCTGATTTGATAATCATACGGGAATCGCTACAATTGACCGCAGGCAAACTGGCGGCGGTAATAAACCTTCTGGCCAAATTCGCAAAAAAACATCGAGCACTTCCGACCCTGGGCTTTACACACTTTCAACCTGCCCAGCTGACAACCGTTGGCAAAAGGGCAACTCTGTGGTGCTATGAGTTTGTGATGGACCTGCAGGAAATCGAGCATCGACTCGATACGCTCCTCTTTAGAGGTGTTAAAGGTACCACCGGCACGCAGGCCTCCTTCCTGGAGCTTTTCAACGGGAACCATACCAAGGTCAAGCAGCTCGATAAGAACGTCGCCGCTGCGTTTGGCTTCAAGAAAACCTGCGCCGTGACCGGCCAAACTTACCAGCGAAAAATAGACACGCAGGTGATAAACTCTCTTGCATCGGTCGCTCAATCAGCCCACAAGATGTGCAATGATATCCGTCTGCTCGCAAACCTCAAAGAAATCGAAGAACCTTTCGAGAAATCGCAGATCGGCTCATCAGCAATGGCCTACAAAAGAAATCCGATGCG
>CAYSLN010000032.1:0-15594 GCA_964431825.1 uncultured Pirellulales bacterium
AAGGTATATGAGAAAGACGGGTACCTCTATGTTGACAGTGGCATATATCATCGAGACTTTGACGGCGGTCGACTGGATGAGTATCTGCCGGGTCTATTCTTCACCCCTTCCGGTGAGTGCCTTGACCTTCGTGGTCCTATGCTTACGTGGCAAAACTACAGAATAAAGAAAATCAGATGAGGTTCATAAATAAGAGTTACTTCAAAGGCGGCTGATGTCGTGCCCGCTGAAGCAGGATATTTTTCAAAAGGCATACGATGAATTGACACGTGAGAAGCAGGTAGCAAAGAAGTGCAAAGGGTTATTCAGAGTTGGGAGCTAAGTTGATTTGAAATCGGATTCCTTATCTATACAGATATCTGTAACGAATCAAAATCTTTCCATTATAGGATGGACCACAACGGCCATGCTGTTGGGCTTTCTTTGTCTGACGCAGTTAGGTGTGATGTTGTGTTGTTTGACAAGTCATACGGCCCTGCCTCTTGTGTTGCCTGTGGCTTTTTTGGCGGCTTTGATTATTGGTGATTGCCTGGGTCGAGGCCAGGGGCTTTATGGGCACCTGCGTCTTTGGCCGTTGGGTCTGGCTGTGTTGCTGACGGTCCTGGCGATTGCCGTATCAGCGGCATTCTATGATTTATCCTGGGACGGCCAGTGGTATCATCAGGTTGGAGTCTATCGCATAGCCAGAGGGTGGAGTCCGCTGAAGGTTCCTATGGAGGAGTTTGCTCGCCACAATCAGCAGTGGGTACGGCATTATGCCAAGGGGCCGTGGTATGTGGGTGCTGCGGTGATGGCTTTGTTTGGTCATATTGAATGGGGCAAGTTTGTGACATGGATAACTCTGGACGCGGCGTTTCTGGCGGTGCTTGCTGCGTGTCTGGATGCCGGGATACGTCGTTGGCGTGCGGTTGCTGTGGGAGCAGTGGTGGCGTTGAATCCGGTGGTGACCTGTCAGATTCTTTCGTATTTAGTTGATGGGTTGATGGTATCGTTTCTGGCCTGTTATGCAGCAGCTCTTTTTAGCGGATTTCGCCGGGCGAATCCATTGGTAGTATTTGTGGGTACGGCTGCGGTGATTTGTAGTATTAATACCAAGTTCACGGGTCTGCTATTTCTCTGCTTTATCTGTGCCGGGGGCGTGCTCTATTGTCTAATCAAACGTCGAGGCATTTTGTGGCGTTTTATTGGGTTGAATTTGGCGGCAATTGTATTGGGGACAGTGGTTTTCGGTTACAATCCATATGTGAGCAATACGATTCACCGCGGGCATCCGTTTTATCCAATCATGGGCTCCGAGGCCTATCCCAGTCTTTCCGAGCAGGGTAATGACCCAATCGCAAGGTACGAGACGCCGCATAATATGTTGGGGCGCAATCGTCTGGTGCGTTTTGGCTATGCAATCTTTGGAAGACCTGGTGCACAACCTTTTCATGACGGGGCGGATGCCCGACTGATGTGGCCGTTTTTGGTCCCGCCTAAAGATCTGGCATTGTATCGCTTTCATGATATCCGTATAGCCGGATTTGGTCCATTCTTTAGCGGGGCTTTGCTTGTCGGTCTTTTCCTGACGGCGTGGCTTCTGTTCAATTCGACGCTGCCACGCTTGCTCATCGGCGTGAGCTATTTGATTTTGGCGGCCTCTCTTTTGATTAGCGTACATACCTGGTGGGCCAGGTACGGGCCGCAGATGTGGTGGTTTCCCATCGTGCCGATTGTTGCGATATTTTGGGGCTCGCGTTCGCGTATCCAGACGAACCTGGCCTGGGGTCTGGTCGGGATTCTATTGGTGAACGCGGTGATTGTCGCTGCGGTTCGACTGAATTGGGAAGTCGCGTCCACACGAACGCTTCACCAGCAACTGGTGGAACTGCGTGACAGCGGCAAAGAGATTGAGATTGACATGCAGTGGTTTGGCGAACCTGTGGGAGAGCGTTTTAAGACCTGGGGGATTCCCTATGAGTCGGTCGGTCTGGGCCAGGTCCGAGATGGGGAGGAGCTCATGAGTGTGGTGGCGGGTTATCCCGGTGGAGTATACTATCGCATCAAGGCAGAGTCCCAGCCGGCGACAGGGCAGCAAGGGAGTGACGAACGATGACAGGGTACAAAGGGTTATTTAATGTTGTGAGCTAAAAGTAGTAAGGCTCTCGGGGAAGAGATATGGATGTCTATAACTTGGTGAGTTTTGCGGGGATTTTCATTTTAATTGGTTTTGCGTGGGTTCTTTCGGCAGACAGAAAGAATATGAACTGGCGGGTGATAGGGTGGGGGATTGGTCTGCAGATATTGATTGCAGTGTTTATTTTTGTTGTGCCGACAGGGGCGAGATTATTTTTGTTTGTAAACGATGTTGTGATAAAGGTTCTGGATTCGGCGTTGGCGGGTGCGGAGTTCGTGTTTGGTCCGCTGGCGATACAACCAGGGCGGGTGGGCGAAGGGGGAGAAAAGTCGCTCGGGTTTATATTGGCTTTTCAGGCGTTTCCCACAATCATCTTCTTTTCGGCTCTGATTGCAATCCTGTATTACTTTAAGATAATGCCTTTGGTTATCAGGGCTTTTGCATACGTGTTTACGAAGCTGATGAGGGTGTCGGGGGCGGAGTCTTTGGTTGCGGCAAGTAATATTTTTGTGGGCATTGAGTCGGCACTGACTGTTAAGCCGTACTTAGGCCGGATGACGCGGTCGGAACTTTGCACGATATTGACGGTGGGGATGGCTACGATTGCATCGAGTGTTTTGGCGCTATATGCATTCAGCCTGAAGGCTGTGTTTCCTACGATTGCGGGGCATCTGGTGTCGGCATCTTTGCTATCGGCGCCGGCGGCGCCGAAGATTATTTTGCCTGAGGGGGAGTCGCCGGAGACGTTGGGTGTGAACGTTCGGCCTTTTTATGAGAGGGAGAAGAGTGTTTTCGAGGCTATTATCAGTGGGGCGAATGCCGGCGTCAGGATGGTGGTCGGTATTGTTGCTTTGCTTATAGCGGTATTGGGGTTGGTTGCGCTGATAGATTTGCTTTTATCTGTTTTTGGGCCTGAGTGGTCATTGAAGACAATCTGTGGTTATATTTTTTATCCATTTACGATAGTTCTCGGCGTGCCGTTATCCGATGCGGGAGTTGTTTCGAAGATTATCGGTGAGCGGTTGATTGTTACTGAGGTCACGGCTTACAAGGATTTGGCGACTGTTTTAGAGGGGGGTTTGTTGCAGCATCCACGTTCGGCTGTAATTGCGACCTATGCATTGTGTGGATTTGCTCATTTTGCATCGATGGCCATATTTATGGGCGGTATTTGTGCGCTGGCGCCAGAGGTAACGCGCAAGGTAAGCTCGGTTGCACTGCGGGCGCTTGTGGCAGCGACGCTGGCGTGTCTATTGACGGCGTGCGTGGCGGGGACGTTCTTTTCGGAAGGTTCAATTCTATTGGGGAAGTGAATATGTTTTCGAGATGTTTAAAGGACTGCAAGGAATTTATTGCCGGTGACGGTTCGGTTCTGCGCGAGCTTTTGCATCCTGAGAAGACGGATGTGCAAATTCAATACAGTCTGGCTCATGCAAAGGTTCCGGCGGGTCAGATGACCAAGGCTCACAGGCTCCGGGCCTGCGAAGTATATTACATAATCGAGGGACGAGGTTTGATGCATATAGACAAAGAATCTTTCGAGGTTAATCCCGGGTGTGCCGTATATATTCCTCCAGATTCAATGCAATACATCGAGAATAAAGGAGACTGCGATTTGAAATTTCTGTGTATAGTAGAGCCTGCATGGCGGCAGGAGGATGAAGAAGTTTTTTAGTGTGGGTGTTTAGTGGTTAATGTCCGGTGTTTTCGTTTTACAGAATTGGGGCTTTTATTTTTGGGTGGGGTCGAAGATTTTAACCGTGTTTTTACCCGCCTGCTTGGCTGTATATAATGCCTGGTCGGAGCGGCTCGTAATATCTTCGGGGTTGGTGTCGGAGTCATATTGGCCGAGGCCTACGCTAATAGACAGCGGTATTTGCTCCTTTTTCCAGGTGGTTGGTGAATGTGCGACGACGTCGACCATACGCTCGGCAGCAACAATGGCGTCGACGAGCGAGGTGTTCGGTAAAATGACGGCAAACTCGTCGCCGCCATAGCGTGCCGCTGTGTCGATTTGTCGAATACATTCCTTAATTCTTCTGCTGATTTCCCTGATGACCTTGTCACCGGCGCGGTGGCCATAGGTGTCGTTTATTTTTTTAAGATTGTCAATATCGACCATAGTCAGCGAGATTTGCCCGCCATATCGACGGGATCTCCACAATTCCTTTTCCAGAATTTCATAGAACGTTTTGTGGTTTACAAGACCTGTCAGGCCGTCTGTTGTGGCCTGGCGTTGTGTTTTCTCGAACAGCTTTACATTGCCAATGGAGGCGCCGACCAGCTGGCTAAAGAGGTCTATCAGAGCAATATTATCACGATTAAAACTGTCGCTGTCTAACTTATCCGCCAAATTGAGTACGCCGACCACTCTGTCCTGACAGATAAGAGGGACAATAGCACAACTGCTGGTTTTGTAATTACTTGCAAAGGCACGTTGAGATTTTTTGATTATGGGCCTTTTGTGAGTGTCTATGTCGCCTATCAATATAAGTTCTTTACTTCTTACTGCCATGACCATGGTGGAGGGCGGATTTTGATTAAGCGAGACTATCTTGTTTATGAGAAACGGATGATTGTGCTTGAGCAGATGTAAAATATTGTTTGTTTCGTCGAGTACATACAGTGAAGCAAACCTTACACCAACCAAATTCGGAATGCTTTTAACACAGACATCTGCTATTCGTTCAATGTCGAGGCAGTTTATCTGACGTGCCATAGGTGTTATTTGCTCAAGCAGGGGAATACTACTATTAGGAATGTTAACAGTATCCTCAGGATTTTTATTGTCCTGGTTCATAGTATAAAGCCGTTACCTCGATTCGCACACATTTAAGAGGGTGCAATATGTTCGCCTACCATGTATCGGAAATATTTGCAGGCACGTTTGGTAAAAAACGTCAACTGAAGGCAGGAAAAACGAGGTCCCGAATCATGCTTTTGGTCAGAAGTATTTAGTGAGAAGCATCGAGGGCTTAGGCTGAAAGCCGGAGATTTCAATGTTTGACGTTGAGGAGGGAGGCACATTCTGGAACGTCTGGTACGAAAAAAAAGCAGATTTTTTTAAAAAAAGTCAGAAAAAAGTTGACATAATCGAAAATGTATTTTACATTTTGCAAAACGTAAAATACATTATAGGAATAAAAAGAGGTTGAAAGTTGTATTTTTGAAAGTGTCTGTTGTCCCAAGAACACATGTTTTTCAAAAGTCAATTACATGTTTTCGAATGATTTGTAAGTGAATATCTAAAAGCCTTAGGACAACTGCCAGCCGACGGATATGTATGTTTTCAGGAGCAATTGTTCAGTACTCTTTTAATTATTGGATTGTTGATAAGTACATTATAAAAAACTTTTGCCGATGCAATCAGACGTTGTAAATAGCACATTACAAATACCTGCCAAGCTTTATCGAGTCGGTGAGTTAGTCCGCTATACACCATTTTCGCGCCAGACTATTCATAACTATACGATAATGGGACTTATTAGCGAGGCACAATGGACCGAGGGTGGTCACCGACTTTACGATGAGTCGGTGTTTGAGAGGCTGTCAAAGATTATTCAGCTTAGGAAAACGAAAACTCTTTTGGAGATAAGGCAGATTCTGAGGGAAGAGCAGGCCGGTGTCGAAGTTTCATCAGCCGGTCAAAATAGCAGCGCCGACGGCGAAGAAACAGCCGGTGGGACAGAATCTGCAAAACCAAATATAGACGGGAGTGAATTAGCTCCTGACAGAAACTGAGCTAGTTACAAGGTAGAAACAAAGCAGTTTCGGCACTTGTCTTATTTGCTTTTGCCGAGCTGTGAGAATTCAAGGGATACTTGAAGAGATCAAGGATGAGAAGTAATGTTTCGCCTTTTATGAGTTGTCTTTTGCATGTTTTCCTGCGCTTATACTCTGGCAAGGTGTATACGGGGGGGATAAAAGATTTTCTAATCTTCGTATTCAAACCTGACCTGGATTCCAATTTTGCACGTTTTGCAAAGAATGTCGAAATGGGTCCCTTTAATAATGGGGTTCGCATATGAATCTACTTTCGCTTACGACCGATAATATTACCGAATTACTCATAAAAATAATCGAGTTCACCCAAATTCGTCAAAGAATCCTTACTCAGAACATACGCAGCATTCACATTGCCGGGTTCATACCTAAGGACCTTGCTGTGGAGGAGTTTTGCGAGTTGCTGAATAACGCGATCGTCGAGCATATCCGTAGTCAGCGGCTTGTTTTGCGTGACGCTGAAGGTATCAAATTCGGTCTCAACGGCAGCGTAGAAATTGAATCGGTGGTTGATGAATATGCGAAGGAGCTTCTTGAAGAGGATCGAGGAGATTATCTCAGGTTGCAAAAAAGCAAGCTTTCGGAGAACTCGCTCAACCAAAGAGTAGCAGCGGAGTTGCTGAGACAAAAGCAAGGTTTTGTTTCGATTGATTATTTGGATTAGGGGAATAAATGGGCAGCGGAGCTCTTTATCTACAACAGGTGACGGAAAGTTATAGAGGCCGGGCAGAGGTTCTGGCAATTACCAGCGGTAAAGGGGGAGTCGGCAAGACCAATATAGCTGCAAATCTCGCGATATGCCTGGCTGCTTCACGGAAGAAGGTCCTGCTATTCGATGCGGATATGTCGTTGGGCAATCTCGATGTCATTATGAATATTAACAGCAAGTACAACATCTCACACATAATTAGCGGTCGAAAAAGTATCGAAGAGGTGGTCCATGTTGGGCCTGAGGGTGTTGAGATAATCTGCGGCGGTTCGGGCCTTGAAAAGTTGGCAAATATTGGAGAGTTCCAGCGTCAACGGCTGCTACGGGAATTGTACAGGCTTCAGCGTGATGTCGATGCGGTAGTAATCGATACGGCAGCCGGTATTTCCAAGCCGGTTGTTGGTTTTTGTCTTTCAGCTGACCATGTATTGGTGGTTACGACGCCTGAGGCCACAGCCATGACGGACGCTTATGGAATGATTAAGGTGTTGGTCGGGAACAGGTTCGCCGGGCGAATCAGTGTAATTGTAAACATGGCTGAGACAATAGCGGAGGGCAAAAAGACCTATCAGCAGATAGCAAACGTTGCCCGGAGATTTTTGAACGCCCAGGTTTACAACGCGGGCGTATTGCTCAAGGACGAGCTGTTGAGCAAGGCTGTTCGACTGCGAACACCGGTAGTTTTGGCTTATCCTAAATCACAAATCACCTCATCATTGGTTGCCCTTGCGGCGAAATTGAGCAGTAGTTTAGCAGCTCAGCCGGATGATGAAGGTTTTTTTAGGAAAGTTGTTAACTGGTTCTTCTAAAGTTTTTGTTTAAAGAGACGATAAGCAAGTTAGAGGAGCTCTGTTTGTCTATCCGGCAGCAGAGTCAGAAGGTGATGAGAAACCAAAGTTGGTTATAGGACTTAAATTGGACCTGCAGAAATTATTTAGAGTCGTAAAATCCGGATCCTTGTAAAGTTTAGGCTCGCTTTCACGGAGGAAACCTGTGAAAACCAACCAAAAACAGCTCAACATTGATCAGATATGGGAACAGTTCCATAAAACCCGCGATGATTATCACCGCAATCTGCTTATGGAGCACTACAGGGATATAGTAAGATATTCCGCCGAGCGATTGCACAGCAAATTACCCGACAAGGTTGAACTGGATGACCTTATCAGTGCCGGCATTTTTGGGTTGATGGATGCTATCGATGCTTTCGATCCTGCCAGAGGTGTAAAGTTTGAGACTTACTGCGCGCCTCGGATAAAGGGTTCTATTCTTGATGAGCTTCGGAGCATGGACTGGGTCCCGCGATTAGTTCGCGCCCGCGCTCACCAGTTGACAAGGGCGACGCATTCGCTGGAGATGCATCTTGGTCGTAAGCCTGTTGAGGAAGAAATTGCTGAAGAATTAAATATGGATATGGTGGAGTTTAACAGGCTTCAGCGAGACGCCAATGCAGTCGGGCTGGTTTCGCTGAACACCAGGTGCAGCGATGGTGAGAATGAGAAAGATGTTTGTGAAATAGATATTATCAAAGACAAAAAGAGCGAGAATCCTCTGCTTGAAGCTCAAAAGAGAGACCTGAAGAACCTGCTGACCAAGGGTCTGACGCGAGCCGAGAGGCTGATTATTGTTTTATACTATTACGAGGAGATGACGATGAAGGAAATCGGCGCGACGCTGGATTTATCTGAATCCCGCGTTTCGCAGATGCACTCGTCGATTGTCGCGCGTCTCAAAGCTCAGATGAACACCCGAAAAAAGGAGTTCTCGGTCGAGTAGTTCGTTGTTCGTGACCTGTTGTTCCTATGCCTTCTTGGTCATATAGTTACCAGTTAAAATCTTTTAATCGCCTTCTGGAAATTTTGTGGCTCAATTCTGCGTACTTAGACTCAAATCTCAATGTGGTTCTGTTTCGGGTGGTAGGTGGTCTACCTTTTGTGCCGCAATGGGCAAATATCTTCGGCTATGCGTAAGCTAACTTTTTGATTTCTTTTTCTATGTCACTCGTAACTTTGTCTGTTTCTAAGTCCAAATCATAATCCATTTGAAGACCCAGCCAAAACCGAGGTGAATTACCGAAATACTTAGCTAAACGAAGTGCTGTATTCGCAGTTATGCTCCTTTTGCCATGAACAATTTCATTTATCCTTCTAGGGGAGACTTCTAAGTTTCTGCCAAGCTGATTTTGACTTATGTTCATGGGCTTTAAGAATTCTTCAAGGAGAACTTCGCCAGGATGTACAGGGGGGATTTTGTTCTTTTTCTTCATCTTGCACCTCAATGGTAATCTGTAATTTCCACGTCTAAGGCATTATTGTCTATCCATCTAAAACAAATTCGCCATTGGTCGTTAATGCGGATACTATATTGGCCTTTTTTCCTGCCGGACAACGGCTCCAATCTATTGGCTGGCGGAATTTTTAAATCATTTAACGTTATGCTTCGAGCAATCATACGCAATTTTCGCAAAGCTACCCTTTGAATATCGTGAGGTAACTTCCGGGAATACTCCCGATGGAAGATTTTCTCTGTCTCCTTACATTTGAAAGTCTTAATCATATACTATGTAAATTTTATAACGAATAACGTTATAAGTCAAGATGTATTTTCAGATTTTTTTGATTATTTTGTCCGGCAATCAAAAAATACCCTATAAATCGTTGGATAAGACAGTATCTTGCACCATATTTTGAAGTAGTCTGCGGAAAAGACTTACCGCTGAACCGCGTAGTACTCAGGGAATATACCCTATGTTATCCATACTATATTGTAGGCACAAACTTGATTTTTTCTACCAGAAAGCGTAAATTAAGAGTGTTTTTGGCAAGGAGAGACGCAATGAGATTTACGAAGATGCATGGGTCGGGCAATGACCATGTTTATGTCAATTGCTTCGAGGAAAAAGTTGAGGACCCTGTGAGGCTGGCTCGAGTGGTCAGTGACCGTCATAAGGGTATCGGCGCGGATGGTTTGATTCTGATATGTCCATCAGAGAAGGCTGATGTACGGATGCGTATATTCAATGCAGACGGCTCAGAGGTAGAAATGTGCGGAAATGGTCTTCGTTGCGTTGTTAAATATGCTTATGAGCACAAATTGGCCCGGGCAGGCGGGACATTTTCGGTGCCGGGTCAGCAGTCCTTCAATGCTTCGATGAACGTAGAAACCGGCAGAGGGGTTCTAAGCGTTGGGTTCTTGATTGATGAGGGTGATAAGGTCGAGAAGGTGTGCGTGAACATGGGTCAGCCGATTTTGGTGCCGAAAGATATACCTGTGAAGATGGATGGAGAGAAGGTAATCGAAGAGCCGATTGAAGTTCTTGGGCAGGAGTTGCTGATGACCTGTGTATCTATGGGTAATCCGCATGCAGTGTTTTTTTGTGATGATGTGGGGTTAATTGAGCTGGAAAAACTTGGTCCTGCTATCGAAAACCACAGTGTTTTCCCGAACCGGGCTAATGCGCACTTTGTTCAGGTTGATGGGGTGAGGGAATTTACGATGCGGACGTGGGAGCGTGGCAGTGGAATTACGATGGCCTGCGGCAGCGGGGCCTGTGCATGTTGTGTGGCGGGAGTGTTGACCGGCCGAGGGGAACGGGTATGCACTGCACACTTGTCCGGCGGGGACCTGGAGTTGAACTGGAGCGAGGGGGATAATTGCGTCTATATGACCGGGCCGGCGGTGGAAGTCTTTGAGGGGAGTTGGCCGGAAAAGTAATTCTTACGTGCAAAGCTTCGGGGGCTGGGAGAATTGCGAGGCTATGCCATATCTGCCGGTTGGTGAGGAGGTCTTTGTTTTAGTATCGTAGATGTTATGAGTTCTCAATACGCCGGCGAGGGCTGCAATCCTGCCGCCTGATTCAAGTATGCCTGTTGTTGGTGGTATTGATATTTCTACTTTTAGTAAATCGCCGGGCTTAAATATACCGGCGGGGATTTCGAAGTACAAACCACCGGGACTTACATTAACTGTAGAGCCTTTATGAGATTTCTGCGCTGTCGAACCTACTTTACGACACGATATAGCAAACTTAACTGGAAGGCGATTATATTTTCGCCTTTCAGATTTAAACATTTAATGCCTCCTTGCATTATAATTGCCCAATCATCCTTTTACGTGTGGGACGCGCACGTGTTATAGATACTGGAGAGCAAAGCCCATTCCAAAAAGCGGACACGCAAATGCCCCATCTTTACTTTTACAAGCGCTTGCTCAGTATGAGGTTAAGCAGCCGGGGTGAAATATTTTTGTAAAAAGTGTTTTCGCAACGTTGAAAAGTGGCAACATAGCAGGTCAGTTTTCGGGGATACAGGTTGTATATTAGTTGTCGAGAAATTCGTCTTACCCCTTATATTATAAAATGTTGCGTTTCTCATTAAACACGCTGTTCTTTCAATCCGAAGAAAAAGGGACAGAATGTTGTTTTTTTGCAACGCCCACTATTGACAATAGGCAAAATAGGTTATACAGTTAAAATATGCCAAGTCCTCGTAGAGCACAATCAGGGAAGTCCGATAAGGATAAAGGTCGGACAGAAGCGCCGACTGAAGGAGGTGATTTAAAGTTCGACCTCCTTGGTAAATCAGTCATCCAGTCATTGCCCATAGGAGTAATTTCTTTCGATAGTGATTTGAGGATTATCGAGGCCAATTCCAAGGCGATAAAACTAATCGAGCTGGGAGATTACATTGATAAATCATTGGCGAAAGGTATGGATAGCTCTTATACGCAGAGGCTTGGTTGGACAAAAGAATTAAAGGCAACAATGTCAACAGGGAAGAGGCAAAGCTTTGACAGCATAGGTTATACATCGAATGGTAAAACAAGATTGTTGCGGATTGTTTGCATACCGCTGGTGACAGTCGAGGGGCAAAGGATTCTCGGCGGCACCGTTTTAATCGAGGATATAACTGAAAAGGTAAATCTTCAAAAGGAACTGGCTAACGCTGAGAGGCTGGCTACCGTCGGTCAGCTTGCGTCGAAGGTAGCCCATGAGTTAAATGACCCTCTGGATGGCATACTGCGTTACATCAATCTTGCGGCGAGAATAATTGAGCAGGAAGATCTCGAAAAACCCAAAGAGTACCTTGCGCGGTGCCGGGAGGGGCTTATGCGGATGGTTCAGATAGTGAGTGAGCTGTTAGAGTTTTCCCGCGGGATGCATACGTCGGCTGAATACGTCAAGGCAGAACAGATTATCGAGGATGCCATAAAGGCAATGGAGGCGAAGGCGGAGATTTCAAATGTACGGTTGTTGCGAAACTATGCCGGTGAGGGGCCACAAGTCAGGGGTGGGAATCTGTTTCAGGTTTTCTGTAATCTCATAAAGAACGCCTTCGATGCCATGCCGGACGGCGGGGAGCTGCATGTCTCAACCCGCGTGGAGTCGGATGATACTGTCGTGGTGGAATTTCGCGATACGGGGAAGGGTTTTGCGGCGGAGAACGCAGAAGTTATATTCGAGCCATTTTTTACGACAAAAGACAAAGGAACGGGATTAGGGTTGACCATATGCAGGGACATAATTGAAAGGTACCACGGACGGATAACCGCCGAGAATGCTCCCGGAGGCGGCAGTATTTTCACTGTATATTTGCCGTTGGCGGGTAATCCATAGAAGCTGATGAGGAAGAGACAATGAGGGAAAAGAGTATTCTTGTTGTAGACGATGACAGAATCATACTGGATTCGCTGTGTGAATTTTTGTCACTCGAAGGGTTTCGAACCAGCGGGGCTGAAAACCTCAAGGAAGCGGTGGGCAAATTGCAAAAGCAAAAGCATTCTCTGGTGATAACGGATGTTAATTTGCCGGATGGAGACGGCTTTGAATTGTTAGATATAGTCAAGAGAAACTACCCTCAAACGGTGGTAGTGGTGATAACGGGCTATGGTACCATTGAGAGTGCGGTCAGGGCCATCAAGGAGGGTGCTTACGATTACCTTACCAAACCAATTATTGACGACGAGTTGCGTTTAGCGGTGGAAAGAGCAATAAAGCAGCAATCGCTCATAAGTGAAAACGAAAAGCTGCGACTGCAGCTCGAACGAAAATACAGTCTGGAGAACATAATCAGCAACAACTATAAGATGGCGAAGACTTTCGAGCTTGTTGAAGCGGTCGCCGACAGCAATACCACAATACTGATGGCGGGGCCATCTGGGACGGGCAAGAGTATGCTGGCCAGAGCGATACATTACCGCTCCGGCCGGCGCAATAAGCCGTTTGTAGAGGTAAGCTGTGGGGCGTTGCCGGAGACATTGCTCGAAAGTGAGCTGTTCGGTCACGTCAAAGGGTCATTTACAGGTGCGGTGCATAATAAGGAGGGCAAGTTTTCGGCCGCAGACACAGGGACGATTTTTCTTGATGAGGTTGCTAACGCCACACCGGTTCTGCAGGTGAAGCTGTTGCGAATCTTAGAGGACAGACAATTCGAGCCGGTCGGCAGTAATAAGACCAGGACCGTGGATACGCGGATAATACTTGCCTCGAATCGCAACTTAGCTGACGAAGTAAAGGCGGACAGGTTCCGGGAGGATTTGTATTACCGGATAAATGTGGTGACGATAAAGCTGCCGTCTTTGTGTGAGAGGGTGGGCGATATTCCGTTGCTGGCAAAGCATTTTTTGTGGATGTACTGCGCCCAGCACAATAAAGAGAGGCTTGGTATCACCGATGAGGCGATGGATTATCTGGAGCGGTACTCGTGGCCCGGCAACGTTCGTGAATTGGAGAATGTAATGGAACGGGCGGTTCTGCTGAGTAAAGACAAGTTCATCGGCGCTGAGGATTTGCCGGAAGTAATCAAGCAAGACGAGGGGCAGCAGGAGGAGGCATACAAGCTGATGAGTTTGAAGGAGGCGCGGGCTGAGCCAGAGAAAAAGCTTATCCGCAGGGCTCTTGAGGCCAATAACTGGAACAGGCAGGAGACTGCCAAGGCACTTGCGATAAACCGGACGACTTTATACAAGAAAATGAAGCGATACGGGCTCGACGCAGAGGCGGAACGATTGGGTCTGGCTTGAATGTTATTGTAAAGGCCGAAAAATCAACCACGAACTGACACGAATCAAGCCAGTTTAGTAAAAAACCCCTGCTTTCAAGAAGGTGGTGAGAGTAAAAGCAGGGGCGAAAATGAAAAAGCACCTATATTATGGCTTTTTTTTTGGAATTGTCAAGGGAAAACAGAAGACAGAGAACAGAAGTCAGAAGGCAGAAGTCGGGGGACAGATAGCAGAAGACAGAGGTCAGAAGGCAGATTAAATAAGGCCTGTCGGGGGAGGGTGGGGCAATTCGAAAGGGGTGGTTTCTTTCGTTTTTAACAATGTCTGTGTGGCAGATTGGGATGCTAGAGATTGTTTTAAGGAGTTCAAGTTAAGACAAAGTCATACCGATACTAGCAATGCGAGAACGTTATTTTAACCTTTTAATGCTGTAGCTCAATCGGATAGAGCACCCGATTGCTAATCGGGGGGGTGCGGGTTCGAATCCCGCCAGCAAAGGAATCCTTATATCTGAGGGTCTCTTTGCTATGGGGTTTGTAATTATGACAGAGAGCGAGGAGAATTTGTCGATAGTAAAATGAGAAAGGTGAATGTATATCTAACTCTACTATTTAGGGGGATATATCATGGCTATTTATGTTGTTAAGTTGAATGTTGCTATGGCTGGCGTAGATACCGTCGAAATACCAAGCGAAGAGGAGTATGAAGTTGGCCAGACTGTAACTGTGTCACCAAATCAAGCTACAACTTTTAGCAGTGGTGATGGACGTTCTGTAACCATACAACCTGGTGTACAAATAAACGGGACAGTTGTGGACACACGCTGACATCTGACAAAAATCGACAACACGAAGATAGAGATCCGTTATATACTCTTCCTCTGCAAAAAACAAATGCCCAAAGGCTGGTAGGAACCTTCGGGCCCGCACTATGCCTTGCTGCGCACCCACATCACTGATAAAGCTCAGTTAGCAACTCTTATCCACTCCTACCAGTGGGGTCAGCCGGGAGTTGTGGTTATCCCCGCATATGGGGTTTTCCGGCATACTCAAAAGGTGCTTTAACATAATTGGCTCCTTTCATGAGAATGCACTGCTGACCTTGCGCCTAAAATATTACATTATCATCCCAAAATTGACCTGTCAAACTATGGCAAATCTGTACACCAAACGTCCCACTTATCTGATTCTCCCACAAGCAAAGCCAATTCGCTCTCTGTCTCACGGGTAGGCTCATCACAAGGAACTGCATCATATTTATCCATGAGAGCTTTCATAGCGGGATGCGAAGCGCAGGCTGGGGTAAAATAGATATTGAAAGTATCGGAAGGAGACCAACCGCCACTCAGGAGAGCCATACCCAAGCGGTTATGAACTACCATGAAAATCTGAGCAAAATGGTCTTGTAATTTCCCATGCTGATAAAAATCTGGTTGATGTGCAGATATTGTGACCTTATACCATGACATTAAAATCCTTTCATCTAAATCTATAAATCCTATCCACAAAAACAATTACAAAGGTACACTTAACGGCACTATTTGTCAAGCAGAAGTCAGTTATGCACCAACGTTCTTGGAGTGTGATTTAGTTGAATAATATCTTAGATAGGTTCACCAATCTATAGATAAAGGGTTTTCTTGCTTCCGCTTGGATGATATGCCGGTGTTAATCCTTCAACTTTTGCTCCCAGCTTCGCCAAAGGCGTTGGGCTTCGCAGGGCAGGCAGTGTGGTTCGACACGACAATGGTCAGATGGCCATTGTCGTGCTCACTATTGCCCGGGACTGGAGTCGAACCAGCACGAGCCTAAGCTCACTAGCCCCTCAAGCTAGCGCGTCTGCCTATTCCGCCACCCGGGCCATGTAATTGACAATTTACTATTGTCTATTGACTATTGGTTATTTGTTACACATTACTATCTACTGTTTTTTTATTGTCTGTTGTGTATTGATTATTGACTATTGATGAGTGATTGTCAATTCGCAA
>CAYSLN010000033.1:0-15570 GCA_964431825.1 uncultured Pirellulales bacterium
CGCATTTGTTCTTCCATTCCGTCTTTTTGGTCGAGGAACCACCATGCTGAGCCGTGCTGCAGTTTGCCGGGTACGGAGCCATCCTGAAAGCTGCTCATTAAGGTGACGAGCAGAGCGTTGTCCCGCGGGTTGAGGTTGTAGAGGATGGTTTTGGGCAGCTTATTGTTTGTGTCCAGTCGGTCGAGGAATTTCGAAAGAGGTTTGGCTATTTCAAAATCACCGATTGAATCGTAGCCGGTATCGGGTCCGAGGGTTTTGAGCATTCTCGTGTTGTTGTTTCGCAGCACGCCGAGATGGAGCTGCTGGACCCAGCCGGCTTCATAATCCATCAGGGCAAATTCAGCCATCATTGCCGATTTGAATTTGAGGAGCTCGGACAAGTCCAGTTTTTTGCCTGAGCGAAACTTATCGAAGATTTTTTTGATTTGGCCTTCAGTGTAATCTTCTGCGTAAGCGGTTTCTAAGCCGTGGTCGGAGAGCCGACAGCCATTTTGATGGAAATAGTGGTGGCGATGGCGGAGCGCTTCGATATACGAATGAAAGTTATCTATGTCCATATCGCAGATTGCTTCGAGCTTATCGATAAATACGTTCAGGCGCTGGATGTCCTCGACGGCCATTGCTTTATCGGGGCGCCAGGCGGTATGAACCTTAATTTCGAAGCCTTCTTCTCGGATTTTCCTGTGATGCTCCAAAGAATCAAGCGGGTCTTCAGTGGTACAGACCAATTTGATGTTCATTTTGCGCATCAAGTTGCGGGCGCTAAATTGAGGTGTTCTTAACTTTTCGCTGCAGTTTTCGTAAATCTCTTTTGCAGTATTGGGGGCCAGGAGTTTGTCGCCGATGCCGAAATATCGTTTTAGCTCCAGATGTGTCCAGTGATAGAGCGGATTTCGAAGACAACAGGGTACGGTTTGGGCCCATTTTTGGAACTTTTCAAAATCGTCTGCATCGCCTGTGATAAATTTTTCGGGCACGCCGTTTGTTCTCATTGCCCGCCATTTATAGTGGTCGCCGTAGAGCCAGGCCTGTGTGATGTTGCCGAAGCAGTGGTCAGAGGCGATCTGGTTGGCAGGGAGGTGGCAGTGATAATCGTAGATGGGCATTTTCCCGGCGTGTTCGTGGTAAAGAATCCTGGCGGTTTCGTTTTGCAGGAGAAAATCTTCCGACATAAATTTATCAGCCATTTGGTCCCTCATGCAGGGCGTATGCCCTTTTTAACTTTTATTTTCTTGGTTCTGTTGCGGTTTGCGGGTGGGTTTTTTGAAGGCGGCCATTTTCTTTGCCCAGTCGCTAACTTCGCTTCTTGTTTTCTGAAGGTGTTTTGATACCTGTCTTGGGCGTTTTTTTTCTTCGGCACGCATTTTCATGTCCCATATTGCGTATGCTACCCATCCCAGTGCCAAAAGTACGATTGCGATTATCATCACTGTTTTGAACATAATCGTTTCCTTCGAGTATTGGTCGGATATTGTTCTTTCTGTCAGCAGGCTTCTGGTTGATTAAAATACCAAATATGCCCCGATGATACAATTATTATGAGCGGGTTTTCCTGGAATTCTGCGGGAGGGTTGCGGTGACTGCGGGTCCAGAGCGTAGAGGAACTGCTCAAACATGGCTTTACGCCTGGGCTGTATAGGTTATAATCTGTGGAGTTGGACGGCGTGTTCACAGGAGTAAGCAATGCGAAAAGTAGAAGTTGGCAGAAAGATTCTCAGCGCGAATGAGGAATATGCCCTTAAAAACAGGCGAATTCTGGCCGAGAAGAAGAAACTATGCCTTAATATGATATCGTCTCCCGGTTCAGGCAAGACGACAATTCTGGTGAGGACGATAACGGATTTAAAGGGTGATATTAAGATCGGTGTTATTGAGGGTGATATCCAGACCGACATAGATGCCGAGCGAATCAGGGCCACTGAGGCGCCAGCAGTTCAGGTCAATACCAATGGCGCGTGCCATTTGTCGGCGGCCCAGGTAAGTGGCGCATTGGAGAATCTTCCTATCGATGAGCTGAATTTAATTTTTATAGAGAACGTAGGCAACCTTGTTTGTCCTTCGGCCTTTGAGCTGGGCGAAAGCTGCAAGGTTGTTGTGCTTTCGGTTGCGGAAGGCGACGACAAACCAGTCAAGTATCCGGCGATTTTTGCGAAGTCGAGAGCGCTGCTTATAAATAAGATTGACCTGCTGGAGGCAGGCGGTCAGGTGGATTTTGATATCGAACGAGTGAAAGTAGATGCCCGCAAGCTAAATAAGGCAGTTGAGATTTTTCCCGTATCGGCCAAGACCGGTGAAGGGATGTCCGGCTGGTACGATTGGCTGATAGAATCGGTGAGAATAAATTCGACTAGCACGTAGTTGGGGCGGTAGGTTTCTTTGGAAGTGTTAACACCAAAATCATACAAAGCAGAATCGCGATAGTTTCTACCTTATAGGAATGTATTATCCGCCAGAGGGTTTTTCCTAAGATTTCGCGCTGCGGGACCAGCACGAGAAAAGCGATTATCCACACAGATATGACGCGCCACCTGCCCATTTTTTCGCTTAGAATTGCTCGCATCGGTACAAACAAAGCGGGGATTACCAGTACCAGGTGTTGGCCCCAACACAATGGCGAAAGTATTGCGGAGAAGGCCATTACTACCGGCCATTCGGAAGCGAGGTCGGCAGAGGGAGGTTCACTGCCCCACTTGTGCCGAAATAGTATCGCGAGCAGTACAGCTAAAATTGAATAAACAATCAGCGTTATGATGTTGACTGTCGCAGGTGAGAGGTCGAGGAACTGCAGGAAAAGTGGGTGCGGTCGTGCATCGCTCGGGACTTGTCCATTTTCAGGTACATCATCAGGATGCGGAATGAAAAGTGGGTGGCCGGGTCGATATGTCTGTAAATACCGGGCTATGGCTAATCTGAGGTTTCTGTTGACGTGGCGTGGCGGCTCGATGCCATCGGTAGTAGGGTCATTTTGCGTTGCTTTGATAACACCGGTAATTTTTGCAACAAATATGTGATTGGCCTCTAAGGTCCGTGACCAACCAAGGAAGGTGGCTGGGAGCACAAGGTTAAGCACTATTATGAAAAGAACCATCCATGCCGCATCGCGCCATCGTCGCTTGTATAATAGGAACGGAAGAAACACAACAGGCGTAAGTTTGTAGGTTGCGGCGGAAGCAAGCCAAAAACCACTAAGAACGGTTTTATTATTCATAACCGCCCAGGCAGCCATGGTCAGGAAGAAAAGCAGAATGATATGAGTGCCGCAATCATCCAAATCCCTTATGACCCAGCGTGACAGGATACCTAATGATAGCGCACCAGCGGCGAATGCAACAGAGCGGGAGACGGCTCTGCGACGTTGAGCTATACGATGCCACAACTTCAGCGAAAACAGCAGAGCAAGGATGCCTATGGTCCAAGAGACAGCACGGGCCACTCGGTAAGGGAATAAAGCCAGGGTGCTGTTGAACATGATACGACCAACGGGATAATTTGAATAGGTGGGATTGCCATCCAACATCATATAGGGATTGCGATGCAGAAATTCCACACCCAATTTGTAATGATTTCGAAAATCATTATGTTTTAATAATACCCCGTTGACGAAGCTGCCGATGAGCAACACAATGCTGATGACCCACACTGTTGAGCGGAAGGTCGGACTTTCAAACCAAACTTTATTCAAATCAGAACCACCCATAATCTGTGCCTCGAGTGTTTAAGCGTTTACCTCAAAAGTTTTTGCTCTAACACAATCACAACGTCGCAATTTGTCAGCACATTTTATACCTAATGAGATTTTACCGCAATTCAAATTTGGCTATAAAGTTTCAGGCTCGGAGTATTCGTATCACAGTAATTTGAAGTGCTTACACTACTGAGGTCGGTGCGTATTGTCTTTTGACTGATAGAGACCATGCTTTTTGATATACTCAGCGACGGACGGGTGCAGCATATCGGTTACATCCTGGCCGAGAGTTATTCTGTTTCGAACTTCAGTGCTGCTTATATCAATCAGGGGTGTTTGGATAATGTTTCTCTGGAGTTTTTCGATACGCTCGGGACCCCAGAGAGAGTTGCATTTGGTAAAATCAGGCGGTTCGGCGCCGGCTCGGTACATCGCGGACAAGTTACACTCATCGAGTAAATCGGTAATTCTATACCAAAACGGCAAATCATCAATACTATCAGCTCCAATCAGCCAATAAATTGAAGCGTCGCTGCCGTAGTCGGCCTGAAATTTTCTTACGGTTTCGAGAGTGTAGCTGGGTTCGGGCTTTTTCAATTCGTAATCACTCAGCTCGAAATAGTTATTGTTGGCAATTGCAAGGGCTATCATTTTGAGCCGGTCGTCATCACTTGCTTTGGGTGAGAAGCCTTTGAGCGGAGAACGCCTGGCGGGAATAAAAAAAATTTTCTCTGCGTTAATTTGTTTGATTACGTTGGCAGCAACAGTGGTATGACCAAGATGAATCGGGTCGAAGGTACCACCAAACAATGCTATTTTTCTGCTCGTCATAAAACAATTAACAGGTAAACTGTGCGTTATTGCAAGCAGCAACGAAAGAAATAAATGGGTTTTTCAGCCAATAAAGAACGTTAACAGGCAATGAAAGCCTTTAAAGACCAAACTGTTTTACTTACTTTAACACTCGGTTAAAACTCTAAGAAATATATGTTGTAGTAAGTACATTTACGTCTTTAGTCGCAACAAAACAAATTCTATCGTTTCATTGAGAGGTATGATAAACAATAGAAGACGTTGTGTAAAACATCGACAACAAAAAATTTTATGAAGTATTTTTAAAGATTTAGACGATAAGAAATATAATGCGAATTATTATTTTTTTGGCAATTTGGTTGACAATATCTTTAGCAGTGAATTAGTATTACGATGTTAGCTTAGTTACAAAAGGATTTAATCAACTGAAAGGAGACAAATAATGGCAAAGAAGAAAGCTAAGAAGAAAGCCAAGAAGAAAGCAGCGAAGAAAAAAGTAACGAAGAAAGCCAAGAAGAAAGCCAAGAGAAAGAAAAAATAGCATAGCAATTTGACGAGGGCCCGAATTTTTTTCGTTCTGGGTTTTTGGCAGGTTGCCGGTTAAGACCGGCGAGTTTTCAAAGGGTCCAATTCGTATGCCAAGAACTCGATATTACGGCAAGCTATGCGGAAATGGAAGGTTCTTTCGCCACAGTGGAACCTTCCATTTCCATTTATATATGTAATCCTGAGTGTAATCATCCCCGATCCTTTTACCAGGAAGCCTATTAGATACAGCCGCTCTTGTCTTGCAATCAATCCTTAATTTCCTATACTGTTTGCCTGTGGCACTGTTGATGGCCTGGGAGATTTCTGAGGTTTATGTTTGTAATTAATGGTAGCTGTTGACCGAGAGAATGACTATATGGATCACTTCGATTATAAAAGGGGTAAGCTGATCGTTGAGAACGTAGAAGTAGAAAAAATCGCCGACGAAGTCGGGACGCCGGTTTATATCTACAGTAAGGCCACCTTTGAGGAGCATCTGCGAAGAGTCCAGGAGGCATATAGCGAGCTCGATACCCTGGTTTGCTATTCGGTCAAGGCCTGCGGTAATATAAATATTTTGAGAATGTTAGCCCGGATGGACAGCGGGTTTGATGTTGTCAGCGGTGGAGAATTGTATCGAGTTATGCAGGCCGGGGGTGACTTGTCTAAGGTCGTTTATGCCGGAGTGGGCAAAACCGACACCGAAATCGTCGAGGCACTAAACGCCGGGATAGCCTATTTCAATGTCGAGTCAGAAGCTGAGTTAGACAATCTGATTCGGTTGGCAAGACAAGAAGGCAAGCAAATCAAAGCAGCTTTACGAGTTAATCCTGACGTTGACCCTGAAACGCATAAATATACGACCACAGGCAAGAAGGAGACCAAATTTGGTGTAGATATTGAACGTGCGCAGAAGGTTTTTGCTGATTACGGTAATGGGGACTCAGTGAAACTCTGCGCGATTCATATACATTTAGGCTCGGCAGGGCACACTATAGAACCTTATGTCGAGGCAATAAAAAAGGTATTGGTTTTAATTGAGCGGCTACGCGTCGATGGATTTATGATAGAAGCTCTGAATATAGGCGGCGGGTATGGGGCGGATTACGTAACCGGAGCGGCGCCGACTGCCGCTGATTACGCGGCTGCTATTGTGCCATTATTGAAGGGGAAGGATTTGAGGCTTATTCTTGAGCCGGGGGCAAGCATTGCGGCCAATGCGGCGGTTTTGGTGACGCGGGTTCTGTACCTCAAAAGGGGAGGCCAGAAGAGATTTGTTATTGTCGATGCGGGAATGAACGATTTGATTCGTCCACCATTGTATGGTGCATTCCATTTTATCTGGCCTGTGAGGGTAAGCGAAAAACTTGTTCCTCGCCAGCGGGATAAGGATTTGCAGTTTGAAGGCACAGAGGTTGTCGATGTGGTTGGGCCGATTTGTGAGGGGGCGGATTTCTTTGCGAAGGACAGGGCCCTGCCGGCGGTCGAGCGGGGGGACCTGATTTCTATCTTTACTGCTGGGGCGTATGGTTTTTGTATGAGCAGTAACTATAATGCTCGTGGCCGGGCTGCGGAAGTACTTGTCGATGGTAAAAAATTCTCGGTCATCAGAAAGCGGGAAGCATACGCAGATTTGACATCGCTAGAAAAGTGATTGGTTCGTGGTTAATAATTCTTAGAAAACCAGCAAAACGTTTTTCGCCCGGACACCATTATCTCGTAAAGGAATTCCTGATTCGCTCGAGCCAGCTAAAATCAGCTTTACTCTGGCGTCGCCTTTACATGCCTGGATTCTTCACAAGCCAGCCGCCGCTTTATGCTTGCTGGAGGGTGTTGACAGCTTTTGCGGCGTCTTCGACACTGTCCAGGCCGACGTAGAAGATAAACCTTGCCCCAATCACAGCTGCTGAAAATCCTCTAAGGTCTACTCCTGCTGCGGCGAGCTTTTCTGTTACTTCGGCTGCGACGCCAGGCCTGTTGTCTCCCTCGACGCGCACAGCGTGGACACTGTTCGTGACGTTAAAGCCCAGGTCTGCCGCAGCAGCGATCTCTCTATCTCCGCGTAGCGGCGTGACAAACACGACTCCCGTTCCGGGTTTTTCGGTCGCTCGCCTGGCGATGATGAAATCAAGGTCAGCTCCGGCTGCCCTCAAACCGGTGAGCAGATGTGATAAACCACCAACTTCGTCTCTAATGCTTGCAGCCCACACATTCACACGTTCAACAATTAAGTCCATAATACTGTTCTCCTCTTAGGGTTGACGGTTACGTTTTTAATATTGTACACATTAAACCGATTTTCTGTACAGTGCTAAAGCGGTTATTTGCTCTAAATGCAGCGACTCCTAATGTGCGAGTGAGCCCATTGGGTCCCAGGGCGGCAGGACGATAGGCTCGAGTTCGAGGGCCTTTTGCAGTTCTTCGGAGAGGTAACTTTTGCGGGCTGCAATCTCGAACATAAACTCGTCGAACCATGAGTCGTCCATGATAAAGAACCCCTTCTTGCCGTTCTCATCGCTCCAACTGTTCTCTACTCGCCATCGGCGGGGCTGGTCATCGACAACATCCACACCCGTGAAGAGCATGGCGTGGTTCATTTTGCTTTGGTGGTAGATAAGCCGAGCGGCCTTATTGAGAGTGAACTGGGTGTCGTAGATGCCTTCGTAATCGTACAGGCGAGCGTCCCAGAGTCCGAGTTCACGGTCCATTTGCGGCCCGCAGTCGCATCCGAACCATACCGGTTCGTCATCGAGCAGTGTGCGCATGGCGAATTTTTTCATGGTATCGATGTCGACGTTCAAATATTTGACCGGCTCCCCACCAACTATGTTGCCCAGATAGGCCACGGTGAAAGTACGACCGAATGGGTTGCTCTGTCGGGGGTCATGGACCAGGCAGACATATTCATCCAGAGGCAAGGTTACATATTTTTCTGCGAACTGCTGTGGAGTCAGCTCGCCGTCACGATGGAACTCGTCGTCTTTGTCACGCCACTGCCAATCAAAACTCTCAGGCGGCGTACCCATATGGATGCTTAGAACTCGGTAGATAACGGTAAGTATCTCGTGTTTGGCTTTGCGTAACTCTGTAATATTGGTTCCATTAGCATGCATATCGCGCAGTCGCTTTGCGCCTTCGCGCAGTTTGGCCTGTAGTGTCTTGTTCATCATATAGCTGTTGGAGGAGCTTTCGCTCTCCGGCATAGCTGATTTGGGCACCAGGCCGTATTTCTTCACAAGGCTGACGAACATGTTCCACTGTCCACCGTCACTGATGGGGCTGGACAAGAGAAAGTCTACCGTTCTGTCGCCATCGGGCCGGTCAGCCGTATCGATGATTGATTCGAGGAAGTAGTTGGCGCGTTCTAATTTATCCCAGAAGAAGAGGTAGCTCTGGCTGAATTCAAATTCCTTTAGGTTCATTTTTTTCATTGCGCCGACGCGCAGCAGGTTTGTCCCTGCGAATATCCAGCAACGGCCCGATTTCTCCTGATTGGTCACCGACCAGTCGTCGAGCTTGCAGGAGAAGGAATTGTCGATATCGGTAACGACCGCCCTGTTAAGTGCAAGCTTGTTAACAGCGGTAACGGTCACAGCATTTTGCATGTACTTGTTGTGCGGCTTGTCGTCAAATTCCTTCTGCATAGCGTTAAAGTGAGCCGACTCGAGGGCTTCGGCCTTCTCGCTCAGTGTTGGTATTTTCATCTTTTCTACGGTTTTTTTCGGAGCAGTAGCCGCCCTACCCGGAGGTAGTAATATAGTCATTAAAATAAGGGGTGTGGAAATCATCCATGAATGTTTCACGAGTCCATCCTTTCCAGTTATATTGTCTTAACAGACAAAATCAGAAGTTTCGTTCGACGAAACCTGTATCGATGTTATTTTTGACGAAAAGGTTGTGCGAGAGGATGTCGAGGCAGGCAGGTATTGTGGTTTTGATAGGCTCGATGACAAACTCGCGCAAGGCCCTTTTCATTGTGGCGATGGCTTCTGGTCTTGTCTTTTGGTGGACAATAAGCTTTGCAATCATCGAATCATAGTTTGTCGAGACAGTCCAGCCCTGTGAGATGTGCGTATCGACTCTGACGCCTGGGCCGCCGGGCAGAATTAAGCGGGTGATTGTACCCGGAGAAGAGGTGAAATCATTATCAGGGTCCTCGGCGTTGATTCGGCACTCAATAGCCACGCCAGTGTGTTTGATGTTTTTCTGACGGCATTTGATGGTATGGCCACTGGCGATTTTTAGCTGCCACTTAATCAAATCATGACCTGTAACCATTTCTGTAACAGGATGTTCGACCTGGATTCGAGTATTGACCTCAATGAAGTAAAACTTTTTATCCCTGTCTAAAAGAAATTCAACTGTTGCGGCGTTAACATATTTAGCCTTTTTTATAAGCCTGATTGCAGCTTCACAGAGTTTTTCTCTGGTACTTTCATCCAAAACCGGACATGGTGATTCCTCAATCATTTTTTGATGTCTTCGTTGAATGGAGCAGTCTCTTTCGTAAAAGTGTAATGTATTGCCTGAGTTGTCGGCTATCACCTGCACTTCCACGTGTCGTGGTTCAACTATAAATTTCTCCAGATAGATACTGCCGTCACCGAAGGCGGCTTCGGCTTCGGCACTTGCAGCGCTAAAAGCCGAGCGTAGACTGATGTCGTTGTGCACGACTCTCATGCCACGTCCCCCGCCGCCCATAGCGGCTTTTATTATCACTGGGTAGCCAATTTTGTTTGCCAGTTTCAGCGCTTCAGAATCTTCTTCGATAGCTCCTTCAGAGCCGGGGACAACCGGGACTTTTGTTTCGCGTGCCAGTCTGCGAGCTTCGACCTTGTCACCGAGCATCTGCATTGCCTTAACCGGGGGACCAATAAACGTAATTCCACAGTCCTGGCATATCTGAGCAAAGTTTATGTTCTCAGCGAGGAAACCATAACCGGGGTGGATTGCCTCGGCATCTGCAATCTCGGCGGCACTTATAATGCGCGGTATATTTAGATAGCTTTTGGAACAGTCAGCCGGTCCTATACAGATGGCTTCGTCGGCGAACTTCAAGTATGCGGCGTCTTTGTCAGCCTCGGAATAGATCGCTACGGTCTCAATTCCGAGTTCGTTGCAGGCACGGATGATGCGAAGCGCTATTTCACCACGATTTGCTATAAGGACTCTTGATAACATTTTCTTGTGTTTTGTTGCTTGTTGCCCGGGTCACGGGCTATGAATTAATCCAGTCTGACTTTGAAAAGCACTTGGCCATACTCAACAGCCTGGCCGTTGGTCACCAGTATTTCAACAATCGTCCCACTGGTCTCAGCCTTTATTTCATTCATTACCTTCATTGCTTCGACTATAGAAACGACTGTCTGGGGGTCAACATGCGAGCCTATTTCAACATAAGGTTCAGAATCAGGACTTGGTGTAGCATAGAAAGTCCCGACGATTGGTGATTTTATCTCTACCAAGTCTGCCTCTTCTTGTGTGGCAGATGTGGGCATATTATTAGCTGGTGTTTTTGTTAGATCGGCGGGAGGATGTGCAGTGGTTTGTCCTGTCGCGAACGTTGGGGCAGAGGTCATAGTCGGCTGGTGAGGCGGGCAGCGCTTAAGAAAAATCTTATCGTCGCCGTGCTTTATTTCAAGCTCGACCAGTCCATTTCGCTCCATTATCTCGATGAGCTCTTTTATTTTCTGCAAGTCGGTATTTTTTTCCGCCATTGCTGCATCACTTATTAATCGGTGTCTCGTGTTTTGGGCTCTGTGTCACGAATTAATCCTCGCTGTCATGGGCACCATTCAATAAGTATAACAGGAGAAGGTGTTTTTGCAAACAATTTCCGGGGGGCATTGGGTGATGAGTGACGGCAGCGACGCCGGATTGTCTCGAAGAACGCGTGGCAATCAACGTCCGGTAACGCTGTATTTATCCGGTTCCGTTGGTGTTAAGGTTCAAATAAGTTGGTTATTATTATCCATAAAAGTGATAAGAGCTGGATACTTCTTAGAGAGGCGTAAAATACAAAGGTCTGGTTACCCATTGAAAAATATCGACCTTTAAAAAAGCACCGCGGCGTCATTTTCGCCACGGTGCTATATCTTACTACTATCGAATATTCTGCTGGGCTACTGGTACAGATAAGTAGCCTCGGTTTCCTCAACAGGACGCACAAGCTGGTCAGTGTTTATGATAACTCTGAAGCGCACCTCTCCGGGCTTTATACCTCTGGCAGTAACACGCCAGGTTGCATTTGCCTTTGGTGCAAGACTACCCAATGGGACGAAGCTTAGTGTATTGCCCATTATCGAGCCGGTAGTTGCACCGGTTGAAGAGATGTATTGAAGATTATTTTCCAGAGTACAAACAACACGTATGTTTGTATCCGGAGCCGAGCCTTGATTCGTCAAGGTGATTACATACGTAGTTTGGTTGCCTACTTCGACGGGGTCCTCGGTGTCGATTACTTCCAGTCGTACCGCAGGAATTCCTATAACTGAGGTCGTCGTGGAAGTGGTTACAGGCTCTACGCAGTAAGCGGATGCTATTGCGAAGCTTGTGAGCGGTCCCACTTTCGTTGGGGTGCAGGAGACACGGACCTTTTTGGATGTTTTAGGTGCAAGAGTACCCAGTTCCCAGGATAACCTTGACCCGGCAAATTTAGCGCCGGCAGTTGCCTCTATTGAGATTACTCCTGGTGGAAGGACATCTTCCAGAACAGTATCTTTTGCGGGTCCATCTCCCGTGTTTGTAACTGTTATTTCATAAGTAACCGGCCGACCGAGAAACTGCCGGTCAGGACAGGTATTTAGGATTGTCAACACAGGTTTGCGCACAGCTGTTGCAATTGCTGTTGTTTCGGCCTTAAGCCCGGAGGCTGAAAGAGCCACTGCACTGTTGGTGTATGTTCCAGCTCGGGCAGCCTTAAGTTGCGCCGAAAATTGTTGTGACTGGCCTGCCAGTAATGTCCCGGCCTCAAATACAAGTTTGTTTTTGCCGTCAATAGTCCTGAGCCCTGTGGGAAGGGTACTTGTGATATTGACGTTTTGTTCAGTGCCTGTTCCTGTGTTGCTAACTACGAATTCCACTGGAATTGGCTCGCATAGTAGTACCTCATGCGGTGCGGTCATCGCCAATTCCAACCTGGGCTGGACAACTCTTACTTCAGAACAAGCTCGAGTGAGATGGACAACAGTTGTGCATTGTTCAAGATAATCAGTGTTGGTGGCCACACCAGAGATTGTAAGTTGATTGCTGGCTCTTGGCTGAAGCGAATTTATTCTCCAGAGGAGTTTGTTCACATCTTGTTCTACTGCCGGATTGGCACCTGTGAATCTGAAATTGGCGGGAAGGTCTTCAGTTATCACAAGGTCGGTCAGTGTGGCGTCCGTTAGATTTGTAACCTTGAGAGTGTAATTGAACGGCTTGTTTAGGCCAATTTCCTTTGGTATGGTCTTGTCCAGTTGAAGCACACCGTAGCCTGCAGAAGGATGGGTCATTGAGACGACATGCAAGCCGGTTCCATTTATGGCTACCAAGCCCGGCTTAACAGCGATAGACCTATCTGTGGGTGCGGGGAAACGTGCTGGTTGTACCGGGGCAGGAGTAAAGACAGGTTCTGGTTGTGTTGGGGCAGCTGGTTTTGGCCTTAAATTAGAATCCCACGAAAAGCGTTTTGGAGGGCCCACTTTTGCCTGAGTAGGAGCAGGTACTGGTTGTGTTGTAGCAACTGATGTTGGCCTTAAATTAGCATCCCAGGAAAAGCGATCATCAGAGCCTGCATTTGTTTGTCCAGTCCCCTGAAAGTTTTTTGATTTTTCTTCAGCATAGCATCCGGATAAAATGAACACCAATAAGAGAAGCAAAATATTCGATTTTCTTTTCATTGTCCATCTCCTTTCGTATCTTTAATCTAATTCTCAAAAGAGATTTAGAGTTTTTCACACTTTAGGTATCCTTGATGAATATAGAAAAGAGCTTTCACGGACCCAAGACGAAGTTTTTGGCGATCTATTTAGGATGCTGTGGCCTGTTGGAATGAAGCCCCTTCCTTTCCTAAACAAATAGCTCATAGTCCGATGACTGTTTTTAAGCAAGATTCCAAGCTTGGCTACAGTCATAGCCGGCTTACGCTTATAATACTTAAATATACGAAATAATGGCCCCAAAGCCTAATTTTAAAACCGGCGGCCAATGTTTTCTAATTATACCACACCTCCTATATTATCGTCAATAAAGCCTTTATGTTAAATATGAGAAGCTAAAGTTGAAATTTTGCAAGGACGGCAACCGGTTTCTCTGCTGTGAGGCCTATAGAAACGTCCGATAGCATGCAAGTATCTGTAATTGTAACCGAGCTGACAACCTTGCATATAGAAGCACTGAACAGTGAAACGTCATATAAAAATACCATAAGTCTTTGCCAATTAAGTTGTTATCAATTAAATCGTTATCCTGTTTTCTATAAGTCGCTGCTTTCAATAACAGCGGCTTTTATTACTATATGTTTTACCGGACTGCTATTACGCTGGGCAGTACTTGGCTATCCGCCTGCGGAAATGCTGATTATCACCTGCGGCCCATTAAAAGCAGCAATTGTGTCAAGGGCCTGGCTGTAAGTGCACCGTTTGGGTGTGATAAAATTTAGTTCCCGCAAAGCGTCCCTCCCGCTAATTCCGAGTCACGAATCACAAGCGAGGAATCTCCAACCCGACTGCCGTAATATCATCAATCTGTGGTGGTTCGACCTTGAGATTTTGCGCAATCACATTAAGTCTGTCCATCATCTCCGTAATGGGCAAGTCTTTGAGTTCGCAAAATTGCTCATCGAAGTGAAAGCCGGTTTGGTCGTCGAAAGCGCCTATAAATGGCTCTGCTCCATCAGAATACAGGAGCAGTTTGTCCCCGGGTTGTAGTTGTATAGTACGTTGCAGATACTCGGCCTGTTCAAAAACTCCGAGTAGTGAGCCTCGTACTTCCAACTGTTCCGGTTGCTTTCCAGGTCTGATAAGAATTGGATATGGATGTCCGGCACGGGCATATGTTAACTGCATTGTTTTTATATTAAGCAGGCAATAACAACATGTGGCAAACTGGTAACCAGAGAGTTTTTGTCCAGTCATCCTCATGTTGAGGTTTTTCATCACCTCTGCCGGTGAGAATATCCGATAATTGTTCTCACGGGTCTCTCTCATAATCAGGGACTGTTTTACAAAGATTGTCAAAAGCGCTGCGGGCATTGCATGGCCGACGGCATCGGCTATGTAGAAGCCAATGTGTTGCTCATCGATACGGACGATGTCGTAAATATCGCCCGAGACCCACTCGGCCGGCAGGAAAATAGTGGCCCATTGCGCTTCATCGCAATTAGGTATTTGAGCGGGCAGAAAATCTCGCTGAACGAGACCAGCCATACGAAGCTGTTCAGACAGGTTGTCGACCAAATCTCCGGCCATCTGCAGTTGCTCGGCCAGTTTGTTTTTGCTATTACTTTCTATGTGATTTGCCGGAGATGCAGGTTTTACTGCAATCCCGTAGCTTTTTTTACGGTATGCAAGATTGAGGCTGATTCTGACCCACAGTTCATCCAGGGCAATCGATTCCACTGTGTTGATCATAGAAAAGCTGGTTTCTGTTGGCGCTAAAGAAAAACTTTTTACGGGCAGTCCAACCTGATTGTTAAGCATAATCACGCCGATATTTTCTTTCTCGAGCGATTCTATTATCCAGGCCAGTTTCTGCTGCGGTATATCAGAATCCTCTGTATCGATAATAACGGTCCCAATCAAGTCGGCCCGGTCGCGTATCTGGGGATACTTATTTATAGGGAGCATTGAAAAAGAAAGCTTTTTCTGCCTTAGGAGTCCTCTTATTCCAGAAGGCATCTGGCTCTTGTTAGTCAGGTAGAGAACATCTGTGAAGGTTTTTGGAACCCGAATATGGGTTAGTAATTGCATTTTTCCCATTTAATTTGCCTTTTTAGCTGTGTTATAGGAACCTGGGCAAATAACGTTTTGCAGGTACCGGCATAAGTTAATTTCGGCCTGTTAGGGATGCTACTTTGCAGCTTTTTGCTTTTTCTGTGCTGATGCCAAGCTGCCTTTAGGAGGTTTGGGGTGTAACATCTGTATTTCGAGATTGCGTTGTGCACTGGACGCTGCGAACCCTTCGCAAAAACCGCGGGGCTGTTATGACGGGTGAGGCAATCATAGTGCCCAAAAGCTCCTGGTGGCACCCGAAACCGGCGGTTTTGGCTGTTATATGAGTGCTGTTTTTGGCCTTTTTAGTAGTTTGGCAAATTATTTTCGAAAAAACTGGAATTTTTTAGATTTGTAGTTTGCATTGCAAACAAGTTTGCAGTATACTACGCATTATATAGAAGACTCTGTCAGTTCGGTAAAGAGGTTCGGAAGATGAATGATTTTAGAAAAGGGGTGATATTATGAACGATAAGCGAAATCGAAAAACAGTGGAAACAGAGAAGCTCAAAGAAATCCCGAAATGGACACGCAAGTATGCACAAAATCGAACGCTGACTACTTTTGTAATCA
>CAYSLN010000034.1:0-15520 GCA_964431825.1 uncultured Pirellulales bacterium
TGAATCTGAAGATGAACGACGGCGCTATCGCAATCAACGAAAGGTTTGAAACCAATGTACCGGGCGTCTACGCTATCGGGGATGCCGTGGGTACAACGTTTCTGGCCCACGGTGCCACAACCGAAGCGGAAGTTGCGGCGGCCAATGCTACAGGGGGCAATGAAACGATGTCCGATTATTCTCTGATACCAAGAGTTATATTTACCTTCCCTGAGGTTGCCTCCGTCGGCAAGTCGGAGCAGACCTGCAAAGAAGAAGGCATGGATGTATCAGTTGGTAAGGGCTTCTTCAAGGCTAACGGCCGGAGCGTGGCCCATAATCAGACAGCCGGGCAGGTAAGGGTCGTACGTGACAAGGCCACTAACAAGATTGTTGGGATTACGATGGTTGGGGATATGGCGACCGAATTTATCGCATTGGCGGGGGCTTTGATAGGCACGACTGAGGAGATTAGCCGGATAACATTCCCGCATCCGACGGTATCGGAGACGCTTGAAGAGGCCGTTGAGGACGCCTTTGGTTAAAATCTATGACAGTATAGCAAAGATCTACCACGGAGAATTTTGCATTTTTGGACTTGCCTGCTATGCAAAAATTCTGATTGACTTGTGCACACCCAGCCGATGAAATATTAAGCTTCTAAAAGATGTTTTATTCGCTTGTTGATTTCGCAGGTGAAAAAATAAAGGAGATAAAAAATGTGCAATACATGTGGTTGTCGCTCGGGCAAGAAGGCCAAAGCCAAACCCAAAAAGAGCAAAAAGAAAACCGGTAAAAAGAAATAACTGTTTTACCGCTGAAGGTGGATTTAACCAATTAACCAGTTTCCTCTGCGGGAAATCAGGAAGAGGGGGGGATGTACTATTCCAAACTTACACTCTCAGGAATAATATTTGTGTTCTTACACCCCGGCGTTTTAACGTACACTGTTCAGGGTTGAGAGCTTAAACGTTGCTTTTGCAGATATGCGGGTCAGGTAGTATTGGAGCAGGACCAGCAAGGCTCCGCCGGTAAGGACAATTATAAAAAATACCGGTATCGTAAAGGTAAACGAGAGGAACGGTGTTTCAAATCTGTAGCCTATCATTCCGCCGATGCCCGCCCACAGTGCCATTAAAAAACAAATCATTGCCATTACCGCAGCGGCAAAAACAGATACTTTCCTGACGGCAGGTTCAAACTCGGCAGGCCCGGCTTTGTTATGGTAGATTCTTCTGGCTGTATAAGCCCCGGCAGCCATGCACAAGACAAAGTTAAGGACTGGTATTCCCATACAAAGGCCGAATACTCCTATCGAGTAAAAGACATACAGTGCAACCATAATCCTGCTGTTGATTTGATAGGCTTTTTTGACCCAGCTTTTTACGAAGATGATATCTATAAACAGACCGACGACCAGTCCCGCCAATGCCCAGTATGTAATGCCCTTTTCCTCAAGAAATATGACATTTGCAAGGCCAGCTGTAACAAAACAAATCACAACCGGCAACAGGCCGAAAAAAACGGCGAGTATGAAAGATTCGATGATTACAACTAATTTATTCATAAGTGCAGAAACCGTTCTCCTCGCTCGTCGCTCAGACTACGGGTCACGAAGCTATCAGTAATCAATGAAAACGATGTCTTCGGGTATTGCGACTACGTCACGATGGCCGGGGCCGAGGAGCTTTTTTACCTCGGTGCTGTGTTTGCCGGCCAAGGTCTTCAACTGAGAACTGTCAAGGTTGGTGACGGCCTTGGCATTGTCGTTTAGCATAACTACGGAGCCGGCCTCGAATGAGCCCTGTACAGAAACGACGCCGCTGGGCAGAAGGCTCTTACGGTTCCTTACAGCCTGCAGAGCTCCTTCGTCAATAACTATTGTGCCGGCGGGGGCACTGTTTAGAATCCATCTTGCGCGGTTGGAAAGCTTTCGCTTTGGCATAAAGACGGTTCCGATTTCTTTGCCGGCAATAATGCGTTCGACGACGTTGCTTAACCTCCCGTTGGCCAGGACTATTCGACAGCCGGCACTGGAAGCAATCTTTGCGGCCTCCAATTTAGTTTTCATTCCGCCGGTGCCGTAGGTGCTGCCCTTTCCGCCAGCAATTCTGGCAATCTCAGGAGTAATCTCGAAAACAGCGTGTATCGGCTTGGCATCGGTGAATTTACGAGGGTCTTTATCGTAAAGGGCATCGATATCACTTAGCATAATCAAGAGGTCGGCGTCGATTTTACTGGCGACGAGGGCACTTAATTTGTCGTTATCGCCGAAGGCTGAACCTATTTCGTCGGTGCTTACGCTGTCGTTTTCGTTGAGGATGGGGACAACGCCCAATTTCAGGAGGGTCTCGATGGAATTGCGAAGGTTCAGGTATGTCTTTCTGTTATTCAGCACCTCGGCGGTCAGCAGGACCTGAGCGACGGTAATACCATAGCGGGCAAATGACTTTCTGTATTCGGCCATGAGTAACGGCTGTCCGATGGCAGCGCAGGCCTGTCGCATCTTTGTGTCTTTCACTTTGCCAGCCAATTGCAATTGGTCACTACCCATACCGATGGCACCTGAGGTGATGATGACGACCTGCCTGCCGGTTGCCAGCAGTGAATTTATCTGGCGGGCGATTCGGCGGACGTAGGCGGCGTCTATGCCACCATCTTTCGTCATGATATTGGTGCCGATTTTTACAACTATCCGCTTTGCTTTGCTGAAATCTCTCATAATACTGCATTATATTATGTCATTGTCTTGGTTTCTGCAATAGTCAATGGTTTTTTGCCGGTTTTCGTACTGCGTTTGATTATCTAAAACGAAAAGAAGCGTTTGACAGGCCATTCTGTGTATGTTGTAATTTTTAACGCAGGGAGCTCGCTGTTAAGTCATAAAGTCAGGAGAATGACGTAGAATACCTGTTCGGAAACATTATAATAAATCCTATAAAGATAAGAGGTGCAATAGTAATGAAGCCACAGACAATATCCATATCAATCATACTTGCCCTTATTTTGTCTATTGTAACCGCACAAGAACCCATGCAATCTGCGTCTTCTCGAGTACCTAAAGGGACAATCATTCATCGGGACTTGCCTTACGTTACCGATGGGCACAAGCGCCAGAAACTGGATTTGTATCTACCGAGAGCAGAAAAGAAGTTGCCACTTATTATCTGGGTGCATGGCGGCGCCTGGCTTGCGGGCAGTAAGGCCGGTGGGGTTCCGCTGGACTATCTCGGCGATGGCTACGCGGTGGCGAGTATCAACTATCGCCTGAGCCAGCATGCCATATTTCCGGCCCAGATTGAAGACTGTAAGGCAGCCGTTCGTTGGCTGCGTGTAAATGCGGAAAAGTACAACCTGAACCCGAACTGCTTCGGCGCCTGGGGAGAATCCGCGGGCGGGCACCTTGTTGCAATGCTCGGCACGACGGGTGATGTAAAAGCGTTTGACGTCGGAGAGCACCTTACGATATCCAGCCGGGTACAGGCGGTTGCGGATTACTTTGGTCCGACAGACTTCCTTCAAATGGATGAGCACCGTCCCCCCAACGGGCAGATTCATAACGTGCCCGACTCGCCCGAGTCTAAATTAGTTGGTGGTCCAATTCAGGAAAATCATGAAAAGGTTGCCAGGGCCAACCCGATTACTTACGTGACCAAAGATGACACGCCGTTTCTGATTATTCACGGCGATATCGACCCGCTCGTACCCCATCATCAGAGCGAGCTGCTCGAAGCCGAGCTGAAAAAGGCGGGTGTACCGGTATCATTTTACACTGTCAAAGGAGCTGGACACGGCGGATTCAAGGACCCGAATGTGCCGAAACTAACGAAGGAATTCTTTGCAAAGCACCTGAAATCCAAACGGTAGGATTTATTAACCGCAGAGGCCTCGTTTTTTTAAGCCACAGAGGGCACAGAGAAATTTATTTTTTGACTAAACTGGATTTTAACTGTTCGTATTCATTCTGCATTGCATCAGATTTCCAACCATAGAAACCCCTGATGGCCTTATTAATATCACAGGAAATACATGCTATAGTTACCAGCTCATCGCCATTGGGTTCAATATCGTCTTTATATAAAATCTGGGTTGGTTTTTGATTATCGTTTTGTGTCCATGCTAATTTCTGCGTAACCTTTCTATTAAGGTGAACGGCCCGGCTGTAGCTCCTGTAGAATTTTGCATATACTTCTTGCCATTTCTTCACTTCCTCCAGATTTTCTCCTCCTAAAGCACAAAATAATTGCTTATTGTTAGGCAATTCTTTTATGCCACTCTTTTCAAACTTCTCGATATCGCTGTTGATTTTACTAATATCTGATTCTCTCTCTGGGGTTTGAGGAAAATCGTTAAGTAATGCCCTATCTTTCTTTAGACGTGTAAGTTCCCATCTTTTTAATCTTTCGTGAACCTCATTATATTTATCTTTTCTCTCACTTGCGGACACCTTTAAGGCCCATGCCAAAACAACAAAACTCTCAACAAGGACTCGCAACAACGCATGCGTCGAGAGTATATGCTGATTTGTCAATGTTGTTAAAGCCCCTAATGTTTGTTTTTTTGCGGCTAATAAAATACCCATGAGTTCAACGTCAAGACCACTGAATGGTTTTATAGCTATAGTCATCGTAGTATGTGTTTGCTCATACCATTTTATTATGGTATTTGCTACAATGCTAAAAATGTCATGATTTTCTTTACTTTCCATCTTATATCAGAGTTTTTTATAAATTTTATCTCTGTGCTCTCTGTGTTCTCTGTGGCTATCAAATTAGTTTCTTATGGCTAAATTTTTTTCTGCCTTCTGCGTAATCAGCCACGATTTGGCCTTTGCCCAACAGCTTCCATTTATAAATCAGGAGGCCCTCCAGACCAACAGGGCCGCGAGCGTGGATTTTGTTGGTACTGATGCCTACTTCGGCACCGAGGCCGTAGCGATAGCCGTCGCTAAAGCGCGTACTACAGTTCCAGAGCACATTCGCAGAATCGACCAGGTCCATAAAGCTGTTTGCCCTGTTGCTGTCGGTGGTAACAATAGTATCGGTATGCCCTGAGCCGTAATGGTTAATGTGCTCAACCGCTGCTTGAAGCCCACCGACGACTTTTATCGAAAGGATGTAGTCCAGGTACTCGGTTGACCAATCCTTTTCAGTTGCAGGTTTTACATCTATTATTGCGGCAGTCTTTTCACAGCCTCGCAGTTCGACATCCTTTTTTTCGAGGGCAGTTTTTACCATGGGCAGAAACTTTTCGGCGATTTTACTATCCACCAGCAGGGTTTCGGCGGCGTTGCAGACGGCAACATACTGGCACTTTGAGTCTACGGTGATATTCACAGCCATATCCAAGTCGGCATCGCTGTCTATGTAGACGTGGCATATACCGTCAGCATGACCGAGTACAGGTATGTTGGTATTATCCATTATATAACGGACAAATTCATTTGAGCCGCGGGGGATAACCAGGTCAATGTATTCATCCAAAGCCAGCATTTCCGCGACATCCTGGCGAGTTTGAAGCAGTTGAATCCAGCCTTTGGGCAGGCCTGCCCTTTCGCCGGCCTGCGAAATCACATCTGTAAGGGCTTTGTTTGTTCCTGTGGCCTCGGAGCCGCCTTTGAGCAGGACGGCATTGCCACTTTTTAAGCAGAGCGTTGAGATTTGCACAAGTGCATCCGGCCGAGATTCAAAAACGACGCCAATAACGCCGATTGGACAACTGACTTTGTAAAGTTCGAGACCGGCATCGAGTTCCGTGGCAGTGATTGTTTTGCCGACGGGGTCATCGAGCCTGATCAGGCTGTCGATGCCCGCGCAGACATCCGCTATTTTGTTCTGGTCGAACTTGAGGCGTTTTAGTAAAGGGGCAGCCAGATTGTTCTTTTCGGCCTCGGCCAGGTCTTTTTTATTGGCTGAGACGATATCAGCGGTGTTTTGCTTCAAGGCATCGGCAATCGCTGCTAAGGCGTTATTCTTTACATCAGTTTTGACCGCCGCCAGCTGGATTGAGGCTGACTTGGCTGCTGCAGCTATTTGGGCTATGTCCATTTTTAGTTTCCTGTTGACTGTTTTCGGATGATTATTTATGATTTGGATTGTAAATAATCGATAACTAATTAGCAATAATCAATTGTTGATGCGGGTGTAGCTTAGTGGTAAAGCTCCAGCCTTCCAAGCTGGTCACGAGGGTTCGATTCCCTTCACCCGCTTTTGCTGTACAATCCTTTGATTGACCAGGCACTTCTGCAAGATTCACTACCTTTCCATATCTTTCGGATTAGCTTTTGTAGGATTCACAGGTTGTTGCAAAGAAAATGGCCCCTAGAGGTAAAAATAATTGCCTGTGAGAGACAATTGTTAATCCTTCGTAAGCACTTCTAATTACGAGAATTAGTGTTCATCAGGCCAAGTCCTATAATAAATATTTGTGAAAATTTTGTGAAAATTGGGGTTGCGTGTTGACTTAGTGGTAGAAAGTGGTATATTTTCCCAATAAAGATATAACAAGTGGGGCAAAGGCCATGCTTTTATTAACAGGTGAATACCAACACGTCATCGACGGGAAAAGCAGAGTCCTCATTTCAAACAAGCTAAGGAATCAGATTGATGTCGATGAGCACGGGAGCAGCTTTTATCTTGTGTTCGGGGCAAACGGCATTCTTTGTTTGTATCCTGAAAAGTGTTTTGAGCAGATAGCGCTTGCGGCTGCATCCAGCGTGACCGCTCCTGATGAGACAGTCGTTTTCGAGCGAATAAGCTTTGCTTTGTCCAGCAAGGTGGAACTGGACGGGCAAGGCAGACTACTGTTGAACGAGAGACTGCGAAAGAGAGCGGGATTGAAGGACAATATCACCCTCGTTGGTGTAAGAGACCATATCGAGCTGTGGAACAACGAAGACTGGGAACAATACCTTGCGGACCACATGTCTCAATACCAAAAACAGATGTCGCAGGCACGACAGGTCGTTTTACAAAAACAGAACAAGGAAGTTTAAAGTTTTAATGGGAGGCAGAATGTTTGAGGTGAATTCGAATCATTGCCAGATTGTCAACAGAAGCCTCGCCGGCGAAAGAGCGGTCGACGAACAGACCTTTTCCTCGCTGGCAATCCTCACTGAACGCATGGAACGGTTGAAGGAAGTTGACGGAGCTTTTTCCAACGTAGGATTCTCGTCCAGTGTGATGAAACTTAAAGAACGGGCAAACGCAGTAGCCATAGGCTAACTCGTAGGCCTTATCTTATTGAGTATTGTCTGGTGCCTGGATGCACCACGGCGCAATATGATATAGGCGATACGAGCTATGCAATACGATAAAAGTGAATGGTTCTACAGTAGAACATATTCCGGTTCTTGCGGGAACATTAGCCGGACAGATAACCTTACCGCCGGATGGGGTAATGGTCGATGCGACCATAGGGCAGGGAAGTCATAGTTATCTGTTCGGCAAAATTTTGGGCCCTGGGGGGGTTTTGATTGGGCTGGATGTTGACAAGAACGCAATCCGAGAGGCTCAATCCAAGCTAAAGGGCCTTTCTTGTAAAGTCGTTTTGCTTTGCTCGAATTTTTCGCAAATCACCAGGCAGGTTCATGAGCAAGGCATAGAGAAGGTCGATTTTATACTAGCGGATTTGGGCGTTTGTTCATCACAGCTGGCTGATGTCGAGATGGGACTTAGTTTTCAGACAAATATGCCACTGGATATGAGAATTGACAAAAGAATAAAGAGCACCGCTGCCGATATAGTTAATAAAGCGGACGAAAAATCTTTGGCCGATTTGATTTTTAAGTTCGGCCAGGACAGAGCGTCCAGACGAATAGCACGGTTCATTGCGCGACAGCGGTCAATCGAGCCGATAACCACAACCGGCCAATTGGCAACGATAGTTAGTAAGGCATTGAAGCGACCGGGACGAAAGCTAAAACCGAGAATACACCCGGCAACAAGAACCTTTCAGGCGCTGAGAATCGCGGTCAATAACGAGCTGGAGAATTTGGAGAGACTTCTCGCTTCGGGGCCTGAGCTGCTAAAGAAAAAAGGTTACATAGCAGTGATTAGCTTTCACAGCCTGGAAGACAAACTGGTTAAGAGCAGTTTTAAGCAAAACGAAAACCAAGGTGTTTACAAGCTTATCACGAAAAAACCGATTGTACCGACACGAAATGAAATCGCAGAAAATCGGCGCGCAAGGAGCGCAAAGCTAAGAATCGCACAAAAACAATAATCTCTCTGTACAAAAGGAAATGGAGTTTCGTTATGACTTCCGATGCCAAGGTTGGTTTACTGTTAGGCCTGTTCTTCATATTCATGATCGCATTTTTAATTAATGGACTGCCGAATTTTCGTGGCGAGACAAACAATAATGAGTTGACTACCAATTTGGTAAATCTTGAGAACGACTCGCTGGGTCTGGCAGCCAGGGAACGAAGGGCCCAGGAAGCTTTCAATCGCACAGAGCTGGCTGAAATCAGGTCTTCCGATGCAGTTGGCTTTCAGACCATTCAGGAGAACAGCGAGGAAATCCGCTCCGTGACGGCGTTGCCGAAAAGCGTTTCAGCGGTCGAAGCACCCAAAAATAGCACCGTAATCGAGCCCAAAATCGGTCCGAAGCAGTCTTTGCCGATTACCGCAACAGAAACCGAGGTCAGCAGGCACAAACCTTCAAAACCAACTCTGCCAACAACCTATGTTGTAGGTAATGGTGACAACCTCGCTGACATAGCTAAAAAGTTTTATGGTCCTGAGGAGGGCAACAAGAAGATAAATGTCGCCAGAATATTTGAAGTTAACCGCAGAGTGCTTACATCACCTCATGAAATTTCAGTAGGTCAAAAACTCATCATACCGCCTCTGTCAACATCGGATAGAAACAAAACTCGGAGCGGCTTACCCAGTGCAATGTTCAGTAAGGTTGAATCCATTGGCAGTAGGCAGCCTTCGTCCCCTGGCAGTGGAACAAAACAAAGCAAATGGTACGTCGTGCGTGATGGTGACAGTTTATGGAAGATTGCCGCAAAGCAGCTTGGAGGTGGCAGTCGCTATGCTGAAATAAGCAAACTAAACGCTGGTGTTCTGGACGACGAAGATAACCTTATTATCGGGATGCGTCTGAGAATGCCGGCTCAGTAGCAGTAGAGAATAGTACCTGCGATATAATCTCTTTTGTCCTATCTATTATACGCTAAAAAAGACTATGAGGTCTCGATTTTGTTTTGTTTTCGTTGTTGTTTATCTTACAGCCGTATTAATTTTTACTGTCTATTTGCGCAATGCGAATAATCGTATTTTCTATAAGCTTCACACGTACAAGGCCGAGGTAAGCCAATTGAAGCAGCAGCTCAACAGTAAGCAACTACAACTGGAAAGTTTAATAAATCCCGCCGCGATTTCACAACGTCTTGGTGCCTCGCCTCCCATGACTGAGCCGAGGCACCAGACAGATCGTAAGCCCGGCAACAAACCATAAAATGCAAGACAGGATGCATGACAAAAGCGTTCGAGTTATCATCTTCTTTCTGTTCCTTCTGATTGGAGTATTCGTGGCACTGGCCGGGTGGTGCTTTTATCTGCAATACTTCAGGGGTGACCACTATATTGATGTCTGCATCAAACAGCAGCGGCTATACCAACATCAGCAACCTCGGCGTGGTGTTATTCTTGACTGTCGGGGCAGGGTTCTTGCGGCAAGCAATGTAATCCGAACCATTTTTACCGAACCAAGAATTATTAAAGAACCCAAGATTACTTCCAATAGACTGGCCCCCATCATTGATATGGGCGCACATGAAATTTGCAGACTTATCACTGAAAGTAAAAACCCGGGCTTTGCAAAAATCAAGGTCGGTGCTGAAGCCGAACAGTGCAGGCAGGCGAGCAGGATTTATGGTGTCGGGGTCCAGTATGACTGGTTAAGACATTATCCGATGGGACGTCTGGCTGTACACGCTGTTGGTTTTACAAGTGTTGACAATCGTGGGTTAAGCGGCATTGAATTTCAGTACAATGAAGAACTTGCCGGGTCAGCTTCAGAAAATACATTTTTTGCTGATGTGCATCGTCGACCAATCAGTCCTACGTCGCCCACTGCTTATGGCCCGGGAGACAAGACACAAAGCACAAGTAACGGTCTACAAGATGGCGTAGGTATTATTTTAACCCTCGATTCTGCTATCCAGCAGTTTGCACGAGACGAACTTGTCAAGCAGTATAAATACTATGAAGCCGAATCGGCAGTAGCGATTGTTGCCGAAGCGAAGAGCGGAGCGATACTGGCCTTGGTATCACTTCCTGATTTTGAACCCAGTGATGCTCGGTTTGCCGACCCGAACAGTTTCTGCAATTGGGCGGTGTCCGTTCAGTTTGAACCAGGCAGTATTTTAAAGCCGATAGCAGCTGCGATTGCAATTGACGCCGGTGTCGTGGACAGGAAAGAGAAGATATTCTGCGAAAATGGAAACTATCACGGCAAGGGTTTTGGGCGGATAAGCGAATATCGCCAGGGCTTTGGGGACTTAACTGTGCGCGAGATATTAGTGCACTCCAGCAACATTGGCATGGCTAAAATCGGGCAAAGGCTCGGTAAGGACAGGTTATATAAGGGCCTGCAACTTTTCGGCTTTGGTAAAAAGGTAGGTATCGAACTGCCCGGAGAGGTCGAAGGGCTTTTAAGACCACCGGGCCAGTGGACAGGATACAGTGTCACTCGAATACCTTTTGGACAGGAGATTTCTGTAACTGCAATTCAACTGCTTCGAGTTTTCTGCATACTCGCCAATGACGGCCGCTTAGTCCAACCATATCTTGTCAAAGCAACTGTGGACAATACTGGAAATGTAGATGTTCGAGATTCTCAATTCGAAATTCAGAGGCAGGTTGGTTATCTTGTCAAACCCGACGTTGCCAAATGGATTGTCACCGATGCGCTCGTAGGTGTGGTTAACGAAGGTACGGGTAAAAGAGCTAAGTTGGAAAGATGGCAGGTATTCGGCAAAAGCGGGACCGGACAACTGGCCAGAAGCGACGGGAAAGGTTATGCTGACGGAGCCTATGTTGCTTCTTTTGTAGCCGGTGCACCAGCGGAAGAACCGAAGGTCATCGTTTTAGTTTCGCTCCGCAAACCAAACGTCAAACTCGGCAAAAATTATACCGGCGGGGTTGTAGCTGCACCCGTGGCTTCTGCAATACTCGAAAAAACCCTGAACTATCTTGAGCAGCGCAGTTTCTAACACCTCACACGACAAAACGGTCAAACGAGCATTGAACTCATTGAGCTTCATTTTCAATTTGCCGCAGCTCAGCGAATATGGTAGACTTAGCCGGATAAAGGCCTGTTCAAGACCGCAATAGAAACCCTCAAATCCAATTAGAGAACAAGAGGAAAGAACACTATGGATATTCGAAGAAGCGCCATAATAGCAGCAACCGCAGCATGTATATTGATACTCGTATCCGGGTGCAATCTGGCAGTAATGCCTGGAGCAAAAACAGCAAAGCCGCCAATGCAGCAAAGCTCAATCGCCATCGGACGACAGGTGTTAAACTTCAACGGCGACTGGAAGTTCGTCAAGGGAAACCAGCCGGGAGCTGAAACACTGAACTTTGACGATTCGACATGGGAGGCGGTGCGTTTGCCGCACGACTGGGCAATTTCGGGACCGTTTAATCCGGAAGAAGATGGCTATGCCGGAAAACTGCCCTGGAAAGGCGTGGGCTGGTATCGGAAGACATTTACGCTCGAAGGGAACAACAGCAACCGACAAGTTTACCTTGATTTCGATGGGATAATGGCGTTTCCAAAAGTTTACATTAACGGCCAACTGGCTGGTGAGTGGGATTACGGGTATATGTCGTTCCGTGTAGACGCAACACCTTATGTGAAGTTCGGCGATACCAATGTGGTGGCGGTTCGGGTTGATACGAGCCAGCACGGCACTCGATGGTACCCCGGCGCAGGGATTTATCGCAAGGTGATGATGACTATCTGCGAGCCGGTGCACGTGGCACACTGGGGCACGTTTGTGACCACTTCATACGTGAGCAATGCGACGGCGACAGTTAGTGTTCGTTCAACCATCGAAAACCACCTCGATACCGAAACAGATTTCAGCGTTGAGGTTGTGCTGCTCGACCCTGATGGCCAGCTGGTGGCGACGGGCAGAAAAGACGACACCGTGCCAGCTGGTGGCTCGCGCGAGATGGAGCAGTGGCTCGTGGTCTCGAAGCCTCAGCGATGGGACATTACAAGCCCGAAACTATACACTGCCAAAACAACCGTCCGTACGGGCAATAAGGTCACCGATACAGACACCACCACCTTTGGCATTCGCACATTCCGGTTAACCGCTGACGACGGTTTTCATCTCAATGACCGAAGGGTACAGCTTTATGGCGTGAACCTGCACCACGACCACGGGCCGCTCGGTGCAGCCTTTTATACCCGTGCCATGGAACGACAGCTCGAAATCATGCACGATATGGGCATCAATGCCATCCGTACCAGCCACAATCCCCCGGCGCCGGAACTACTGGACCTGTGCGACCGGATGGGCTTTGTGGTACTGGACGAGTGTTTTGATAAATGGGATGACAAGGCCGACCGCATAGACGGTCAGCCTTCTTTGGAAAAGCACGGCAAAAAACAGATTCGCAACTTCGTGATGCGCGACCGGAACCACCCCTGTGTTGTCGTCTGGTACATCGGCAACGAGATTAACAACCAGCCTCATGACAAGGAAGGCAAGTCACCCGAACGGGTGAAATTTATGAGTGACTTTGTACGCAAATACGACCCGACACGGCCGGTCGGTATGGCCTGTCACATTCCTCAAACGGCAGACCAACCGATTCTGGATGCCCTGGACCTCACCGGCTGGAATTATGCCAGAAGGTATGCGCGTTACAGAGAAGTTTATCCGAATAATCCTATTATCTACAGCGAGTCGGCCTCTACCCTGAGTACGCGAGGATTTTACGAGCTGCCACTTCCGAACAGAAAAACCAATTATTCCAAACAACACCAAGTTAACTCTTACGACCTGAATGCAGCTGATTGGTCGGATATCCCAGATGTCGAGTTCCAATTAATGGAGGACGACAGCTTTGTAGCGGGTGAATTTGTGTGGACAGGATTTGACTATCTGGGTGAGCCGACACCTTTTTCTCAGGAAGCGAGAAGTTCTTACTTCGGCATTGTCGACTTATGTGGAATCCCGAAGGACCGGTTTTATTTATATCGTAGTTATTGGCGGCCGGATACGACAACGGTGCATGTCCTGCCTCACTGGAACTGGCCCGACCGAATCGGTGAAAATGTGCCTGTTTTTGTATATACCAACGGCGACTCTGCCGAACTTTTTCTAAATGGCAAATCCCTCGGCCGTCGAACAAAAGGCCAAATTCCTGAAAAGGCAACCACTCTCGCACTGAACGCCTCTGCAACAGCCAGCTCTTCCCAATCGGAAAACGGTCATATCACTACAAATGCCAACGATGCCGAAAGCACAACGCGATGGTGCGCAGCAGCGGCCGGTGCCGGGCAATGGTGGCAGGTTGACTTGGGACAGATTCAGCCGGTAGGTTGTATAGCGATTGAATTTGAGAGAGAAGAAAAGCTCTACGGGTACGAGATTAAAGTCTCAACCGATGCATCAAGCTGGGAAACCATCGTTATAAAGGATACGAGCAGGCGACCTCGGTGGGGTGGGCCAAGACGAATATTCCACGAAGTGGACACACGGACCAGATATGTAAGAATCGAATTTACCAAAATGCGAGAAAACGCATGGGCCAGCATTAGAGAATTCGGTGTTTATCCGGAAAAGGTAGAATCTGATTACTACGAGGTAACATATAAGTATCGACTCCGCTGGAATGACATTGTGTACCAGCCCGGTGAGCTCAAAGCGGTTGCATACAAAAACGGCAAAGAGATTGGCCAAGCTGTTATGCGTACAGCCGGCGAACCAGCCAAAATTCGTCTGACACCCGACAGGAAGGAGATTTCGGCTACCGGTGAAGACCTCTGTTACATACTGGTTGAAGCGATGGATGACAAGGGTACGCTTTGTCCCCTCACAGACAATATGATTAACTTTGAAGTCGAAGGCCCTGCCGAAATTGCCGCCGTTGGTAACGGTAATCCTCTTTCGCTCGAACCGTTTCAGGCAAACCACAGGAAGCTGTTCTACGGCAAGGCGATGCTGATTCTGCGAACGAAGGAAGGACAAAGTGGCAAGGTCCATGTGACTGCCAAAAGTGATGGTTTGGCTTCGGCGGATATTACCGTACAGAGCCAATAGCGCTTGCAATCTGTGCTATCTAATCTGGCCTATATATCCGGCTTCGATGCAGAACTGAATAATATCACGGGCCAAGGGCGCTGCATCACTTGAGCCATGCTGGCCACCTTCGACTATAGCCGCAATAGAAATACCGCGACCAGAGCTATCCTCTGCAAAACCACCGAACCAGGCGTGGTCGGGTCTTTCTGTCGAGCCGGTCTTGCCATAAACTGTCACATCCTGCTCGGCAAGGCTATTGAGAATAGGTGAGAATTGCTTGTAAGCGGTCCCATCCGGTTCGTTAACGACAGCACCCATACCATCACGGACAACAGCTAATGTCTGTGGCGAGATACCGAGGTTAATCTCGTCAGAATTTAAAATTTCTTTAAACAGCCTTGGTTTTTCAAAGACCCCGTTTCGAGCGATGGCGGCCATAGTATTTGCCACCTGCAGGGGCGTAGCTCTCAGATTACCCTGGCCTATGCCGAAGAATCTTCTTTCACCTTCCTTCAGTGGTGGTATCTGTTCGAAAGAAGAAATCTTCGTAGTTGGTGCAACAGGAGCAGTCGATATTTGTCCTTGTACCTGCCTTAAGTTTCGTGACTCGTGACTCGTGACCTGTGGCCTGAGCGACATAGCATGTCCGTAGCCAAACCTGAACAGCCATTGTTGCAATACCACAGGCTCGATTCTGTCAGCAAGACGGGAGAAATAAATATTACAACTGCCCTTTATAGCATTGCGGGCTTTATTTCCGCCGGAATTTTCCCACTTCCAATCGTGACAGCTATGGAAACGCGTAAATTGCAGACAGGTGGGCTTTGGAACATCCTGGGCGGGGCAGTTAATAACCTCATCCGGTGTGATTTCTCCGGATTCAAGACCAGCGATGAGAATCAGCGGTTTGACAACCGAGCCGGGTGGATATTGCTCGCATATTGCTCGATTTATCAGTGGATTATTGGGGTCTTGGACAAGAGTGCCATAATCATATCTGACACGGTTCAAATCAAAAACCGGCATTGATACCAGTGCGAGTATATCAGTTGTAGCAACATCAATCACAACCACTGCCGCAGGTGCTTCGTAATTGGGATTCAGGTCGCTATCAGCCAGATAATTTTCTATTCTTTGCTGAAGCTCAATGTCCAGTGTCAAGGAAACATCTTCACCGAATTGGGTCTCGGTTCGGCTTACCAACTGCTGGTCTATGTCGTAAACGAGTTCTCCTCGTCTGCCGCGAAGAACAGCTTCGCAGAC
>CAYSLN010000035.1:0-15177 GCA_964431825.1 uncultured Pirellulales bacterium
TCCAAAGGAAAGTCAAACAACCACAGACCCCACCAAACAAAAAAGCAACTTATAATACAACTTACACCGTCCAAACAGCCCCGAATTAAGACCTGTTAAAAACCACCCGGCCCCTGTTTCTTGCTACCGACCATCGCCTGGCCGTAGCAACGTCAGTCAACAAACCAAAACACCAAAAATAAGCCTTTGGAAAACACCAACAAAATCATAACACCGAAATCTTCTATTTGGTCCCTTGACGTTCTCAGCCCCGTGTGTATAATGCCCCTTTATCTTTTGCCGTATTTGGCCACATGTAGGCAAATGGTCAGCCACAAAAAGCCAACGAAGAATAAAACTTTTGAACTGAGGTAAATCAATGTCGGATTATAAACAAACAAGGAATCACCTGACAAAAATGAGAATCGTACTTAGCATAACACTTTTGATGACGATGGCTGGCGCCTCTTTTGCAAATGGCAACGATAATTTGACCAGGGAAAATACAGAGCTTCGTCAACGAGTCGAAAAACTGGAAAAGCAGGTTAAAGAATTAACAGAAATAATTATGCAGCGACGCGAAACCCCTGCACCCTCACCAGCCGAAAAGCAACCAACACTTGTACCCGAACCGGATGAGAAAAAGCCGCAGGAAATCTCTCCAAAGGCTAAGCAGGCAGAAACCTCAAAACAGAGAATACCTGTTTCATCAGACCTGGACATCCAACTCTACGGCTATATCAAAGCTGACGCATCATACGATGACTCCCGAACAAACCCGGGAAATTATGTGGTCTGGGTCAATTCAGAGGCGACCAATAAAAACGATAATGAATTCAACTTGACTGCCAATCAGACAAGGTTGGGTATGCGCATCAACGGGCCCGATAGTGGCCGGATAAAAACAAATGGACTCATTGAAATGGATTTCTACGGCAACTATGCTGATGAGAACAAGGCCAAAATACAAATGCGACACGCCTACCTGCAGATAAACTGGCCGGATGACAACTTCAGCATACTTGCAGGACAAACCTCAGATGTCTTCTCACCCTTAAACCCCTCAACGTTAAACTATACGGTACTGTGGGACTCCGGTAACATCGGCTACAGACGCCCACAGATACGTCTTACCAAAAATGTCCCTCTGGATAATCGCACCCAGCTAAAGCTGCAGGGTGCTGTTGCAAGGACTATCGGTAGAAACAGTGCATTAACAGGGTCCGAAACAGGCGAGGATGCCGGCTTCCCTACTCTTCAAGGCAGGGCTGGCCTGACATTTCCGTCTCTGGCAGGAAAATCAACCACAATCGGCTTTTCGGGGCATTGGGGCCAGGAGCAATATGATGTCGCCGCCACCGGAGCACGCAATATATTCGACAGCTGGTCCGTGAACCTCGACGTCGAACAGCCGGTCAATAAATGGATGACTATTAAGGCCGAGTTATTCTCCGGCGAGAACCTGAACACCTATTTCGGTGGTATCGGCCAGGGTCTCAGAGAAGTCAAGAACTCCAGTAATGTGGTCATCAACCATGCCAACGAAATCGCAAGCAAGGGCGGATGGATTGCCGCATCTCTGGGACCATGGGATAAATGGAAATCCAACATCGGCGCAGGCCTTGATGACGTCGACAGTATTGATGTCAATACAGGTGACCGCATACTGAACAGCTGCATCTTTGGCAATTTGATATATTCGGTAAACGACAATACGGATATCGGGCTGGAACTTTCGCACTGGCGCACAGAATATAAGGGCCCCGGAGACGCTGACAGCTTACGTGCCCAAACGTCATTGATATACAAATTCAAATAAGAGTTTTTTTCTTTGACATCTCCGGTAGATTCGTATAAACTGCCCGTTTTACAGTATTTAAACCGGGGTGGGGGTGGTATTGGTACCGTCTTTTAGGTGCGTTGTTTTTGATATCGAATGTAGTTGGCTGGAGATTTTAGAGAAACTATTAGAACACAATAACCTTAAATTACACAGAAGGAGAACGATATGGGAAAAGAAAAAGCTATTGACTCTCTTATGGCTGAAGAACGAACATTTCCACCACCTAAGGAAATTCAGGCCAATGCCTATATAAATAGCCCACAGCAGCATCAACAGATGTGGGAAAAGTCGATTAAAGACCCCGACGGTTTCTGGCTGGAACAGGCAAAGACTCTGAGTTGGTACAAGCAACCAACAAAGAGCCTCAATTATACATGGGACACCAAGAACCGCAAGATTGAACATACCTGGTTCGAAGACGGCCGGCTGAACGTTGCTTATAACTGCCTGGACCGTCACCTCGGAACACCCATCGCAAAAAAGACTGCGCTACTCTGGCAGGGCGAAGCTGAAAACGCGGTAAAAAAACTCACCTATGAAGAACTCCACAAGCAGGTTTGTAAATTTGCAAACGTCCTCAAAGCAAAAGGAATAAAAAAAGGCGACCGTGTAGCTATCTATCTGCCGATGGTCCTTGAACTCCCGATAGTTATGCTTGCATGTGCTCGTATCGGTGCAATTCACTCGGTTGTTTTTGGTGGATTCAGCGCAGATGCCCTTCGCGACCGTATTAACGACTCCGATTGCAAAATGCTTATCACTTCTAATGTCTCCCTTCGTGCGGGCAAACATATCCATCTTAAGAATATTGCCGACGAGGCATTGAAGAGTACGCCTACGATTGAGAACGCCATAGTTGTAAAAGTCAATGATGAGCCCTGTGACATGAAACAAGACCGAGACCTATGGTATCAAGACGAGATGGCTGATGCAGCTGACCAATGCGAGCCCGAGCCGATGAATGCCGAGGACCCATTGTTTATCCTCTACACCTCCGGCTCGACCGGTAAACCAAAGGGCGTTGTTCATACAACAGCCGGCTACCTCCTGCATGTAGCTTTTTCTCACAAGGTTATTTTCAATATTCACGATGATGATATTTACTGGTGCACCGCCGACATTGGCTGGGTCACCGGACACAGCTACATCGTCTATGGCCCCCTTGCAAACGGCGCTACATCATTGATGTTTGAAGGCGTTCCGACTTATCCGGATGCTGGCCGATTTTGGCACATCTGTGACAAATTCAAAGTAACCGTCTTCTACACAGCACCCACCGCTATCCGCGCCCTGATGCGACTCGGCGAAGAATGGCCCGCCAAGTACAAGCTGGACTCAATCAGGGTCCTCGGGACCGTTGGCGAACCAATAAATCCTGAAGCTTGGATGTGGTACTACGAGAAAATCGGGCACAACAGATGCCCGATTGTAGATACTTGGTGGCAGACAGAAACCGGTGGAATTCTAATCACCCCCCTTCCCGGCGCTCACACACTAAAACCCGCCAGCGCAAACAGACCTTTCTTTGGCGTTGAACCCGTTGTGCTGCGAGACGATGCATCCGAATGCGATGCAAACGAAGGCGGCAAACTGTGCATAAAAAGACCCTGGCCCGGAATGATGCGCACTATGTGGGGTGACCATGATAGGTTCATAGACACATACTTCACGATGTTCGATAACATTTACTTTGCCGGCGACGGCTGCCGTATCGACAAGGATGGCGATTACTGGCTAATGGGTAGAATCGATGATGTTGTCAACGTCTCAGGCCACCGTATTGGTACTGCCGAGGTCGAAAGTGCTCTTGTAAGCCACGAAAAGGTTGCTGAAGCCGCCGTTACACCAATACCCCATGAAATTAAAGGACAGGGACTCTACGCCTTTGTCACACTTGTCGGCGGCGTAGAAGAAAGCGATGAACTCAAAAAAGAACTCATCTTGCACGTGCGAAAGGAAATCGGTCCTATCGCAGCGCCGGAAGCTATCCAGTTTGCCCCGGCGCTTCCCAAAACCCGTTCGGGTAAAATTATGCGGCGAATCCTCCGCAAAATAGCAGAGAAAGATACGGGCAACCTGGGCGATATTACCACCCTTGCTGACCCGAGTGTGGTTGAAGCCCTTATCAAAAACCGAGGTGACTAAGTCCGACCGCATCAAAAAATTAAAAACCGGACGTGTGCCAAAACACACGTCCGGTCTACTTTTTATGACGAAGGAAAAATTTATGAGTCAAGAAATAACTGCAGCGCAATCAAAATTTGAAAATCATGGCTGGCGTGTCACGTTTGCGGGTATGGGTATTAACCTCGCCCTTGGTATCCTCTACACATGGAGCGTTATAAGCAAGCGTATACCGGATAGCTGGGGCTGGAATGAGGATGACAAGTCCTTGCCATACATGCTCGCCTGCCTTGTCTTTTCACTTGTTATGGTCCCCGCCGGCAGAATGCAGGACAAGCTCGGTCCACGCCTCGTCGCCACCATTGGTGGCATCCTCGTCGGTATCGGATTCATAATGGCCAGCATGACAACCTCACTCACAGCCTTTGCCATCGGTTTTGGCGTACTCGCCGGCGCAGGCATCGGATTTGGCTACGCCTCAGCGACACCACCCGCGGTGAAATGGTTCCCCGCGGCAAAAACAGGACTAATCGCTGGAATAGTCGTCTCAGGTTTCGGCCTCGCTTCAGTCTACGCAGCTCCACTGACAACCTGGCTCATAATAAATCTTGGTTTCAGCAGCTCAATACTGGCCCTGGGCCTTGCCTTCCTGGTCGTCGTGGTTGGACTTGCTCAGATATTAAAACCCCCTCCAAAAGACTATGTCCCCGCTGGCTCCGAGCCGAAAAAAACTGATGAAGCTGCAAATAACAAAAAAGAGGACTTCCTCCCGAAAGAAATGCTCCGCACCATACAGTTCTACATAATCTGGTTCGTATACGCCTGCGGTGCAGGTGCCGGCCTTATGATTATTTCAAAGCTCGCCGCAATCGCAAAAATACAGGCTGGCATCGCCATGGGGTTCGTACTCGTCGCAGTCCTCGCTGTCGGCAACGGTGCAGGCCGTATATTAGCAGGAATGCTAAGCGACAAAATCGGACGAAAAGCCACCATGTTTATGTGCTTCCTGCTGCAGGCCTTTTTGATACTACTGCTTTCAAAAACCACCGAAGCGAGCAATCTTGCTAGGATACCGATCCTGGCCGTTGTATGCGCCCTGATAGGAGCCAATTACGGCGCCAACCTGTCCCTTTTCCCCTCCATCACCAAAGACTACTATGGCCTCGAGAACTTCGGGATGAACTACGGCCTGGTCTTCACTGCCTGGGGAGTAGGAGGCTTTATGCTGGCAAAGCTCGCGGGGTCTATGTACGTCAAATATCAAACATTTGCCATCGCTTACTATGGCGCTTCGGCTTTATTGATTATCGCAGCAATAGTGACACTGTTTATCAAGCCCCCGCATCACAAACTTAACGCCGCTTAATCGTAATCTTACCAAAGAAATCATAAATGGCCTGAGCATTTTTATTCAGGCCATCTTTTCTCACCGGCAATCAAAGACCATGAATCGCAAACACCTTTGCTTTGACTGACCCTATCACGGCCTCCACCGCAGGCATTACTGTCTTGTGCTGCTGGTCATTCACAGCCAATCTCCTGTCTCGCAGGCCGCCCTGCCATTCTGTGTTGCCAAGCATAACTCCGCCAACAGCAAGATTCTCTTCCTGCTCCGAATAGGCACCGCACAAAACCGTCCAGGCCAGCGCCCACGCCCTGACAGTGTTCTCGATATTGTACCCCCCGCCGCCCGTCGCAAGAATAGGCCTATCGAAATCCAGCAAATGATTGATAACCTCAACGTAAACATTATTAGTCAAATATAAATGCGCAAGAGGGTCCCCCGCCAAGGCATCGGCCCCCAACTGAAGAACAAACACGTCTGGATTAAATGCCCCGATTAATGGTAAAGCTATCGCCTCGAATGCCTTCATATACGCTTCGTCATAAGTGCCGACCGGAAGAGGAACATTCACACAGTAGCCCTTTCCTTCCCCGCTACCGATTTCATCTTCAAACCCCGTCCCGGGAAAAAGCACCCTTGGATTTTCATGAAACGATATGGTCATCACATCCCGGCGTTTGTAAAACGCATACGCCACCCCATCACCGTGATGAACATCCACATCAAGGTACAGCACTCGTTTTTTTTGCTCCGCCAGCACTATACACCCAAGCGCCACATCATTAATGTAGCAAAAACCCGATGCGCGTTCGGGACCTGCATGATGAAAGCCGCCTGACGGATTGAAAGCTGCCTCCGCATCACCCGACAGAATCAGTTCAGCACCAACAACAGTTCCTCCGCTGGCCAGAACCGCATACTCATACAATCCTCTAAAGACAGGACAATCCCCCGTCCCTATTCCCATATCCATTGCTTCAGCGTCCCACTTGCCCTCCGAGGCCGTCTTTAGGGCATGCAAATAACGAGCCGAGTGAAATTTCTTCAGGACTATTCTCTCTGCTGGCCTCGGCGCTACTTCGCTCCGGCCGTCACCCGAAAGCAAACCCATCGACTTCAGAAGCTCCCGCACCTTCCTGGCCCGGTCCACATTAAACGGATGCTCCGGCGGATAAGCATACCTCTCCAGCTCCGTCGAATATATAAAAGCAGCCTTTCTCGTTGCCAAAATTACTCCTGTTTGTTCCGAGACCCCAAATTGCAGTCTTTTAACAAAATAGACTCTCTCTTACTCCGCCAAATCGTACGTTATGTTATAAGTATCACCGTCAAATTCCGTGCTCACCTTGTAGCCGGAGTTGTGAAAAATTGCCAACATCGGTTTATTAGTTGGCAATACCTTCGCATAAAATCGCCTGACCCCGCGCTGCTTGGCTATCTGAGTCATATAATCCAGCAAAAAGGTCCCCATCCCCTTTTGTTGCCATTCATCCTGAACTATAAAAGCCACCTCAGCCGCCATCGTCTTTGGGTCAAGGAAATACTGAGCAAGAGCGACAATCTCTTCGCCCGATGCGCGGGGAATAACCCCGACGATGGCAACATCCTGCCGATAGTCGATATTGGTCAGTCGTTGAATATCTCGATGAGGAAACATAATTGTATGGGCCATATACCGCGTCCGAACAGATGCTTCACTCAACGAATACAGCATCTCCGAAAGTGCCGGCTCATCGTTCGGCTTCACAGGCCTGAAGAATATCTCCGTACCGTCACGCAAACTCCCATAGCGCTCCAGCTCCTCCGGATAGCTGATATGTTCCCACGCCAGCTCTATCTGGTCTTCATAAATATAATTCTGCGCCTTTGCCGCCTGTATTAGTTCTTTTCGGAACTTGGGATGTGCAATACCGATTAGCCCCATCACTCTCTCCCTGATGCTCTTCCCGTGCAAATATGCAATCCCGTATTCCGTAACTACATAATGCACGTCTCCGCGCGTCGTAACAACTCCCGCACCCTCTGTCAAATGTGGCACTATCCTCGAAACCTCCCCGCCTTTTGCTGTAGAGGCCATCGCAATTATGGCCTTGCCCCCCCTGCTTCGTGCGGAACCGCGAATGAAATCGACCTGTCCGCCGATACCACTGTAGAATTTATAACCTAGCGAGTCCGAGCAGACCTGACCCGTCAGGTCAATTTCCAGCCCTACGTTAATCCCCACCATCTTCTCGTGCTGACTGATAATATTCACGTCATTGACATACTCGGTCGGATAAAACTCAAAAAAAGGATTGTTGTCGATATAATCATACAACCTCTTTGAGCCCATACAAAAGCTCGCCACAACTTTGCCTCGGTTCAGTGACTTCTTTGCACACGTAATTGCCCCGCACTCAATCAGGTCAATAATCCAGTCGCTGAACATCTCTGTATGAACACCCAGGTCTTTCTTATACGCCAGATAATCCGCCAGCGCCTGTGGTATACGCCCGATACCACACTCGATTGTGCTGCCGTCTTCGACAAGCCCCGCGATATTCTGACCAATCCGCCGCAACGTGTCATCTGATTCGGATAATGGAATCTCGATTATGCCTTCATCATAAGGAACCATCATATCGATGGTCTTGACATGAATGAAACTATCCCCTAATGTTCGGGGCATCCGGCTGTTGACCTGCGCAATAACATACTTCGCATTGGCTACCGCTGATTTCACAATATCAACTGATACACCAAGACTGCACTGACCGTTCATATCAGGTTCAGTCACAGAAATCAACGCCACATCGATGGGAATCCGCCCCGTCTCAAACTCGTGAGGAATCTCCGACAAAAATATCGGAGTATAGTCTCCGATACCCTTGGCTAAAGCATCGCGTACATTGTCCGCAATAAAAAGACTGTTCATCTTGAACTTTTCTCGGAACTTCTCCTGAGCATATGGAGCAGCCCCCATCGTCAGAAGGTGAACAATATGAGCATCGTAAATATGGCTCGAATGTTCAACCAAAGCGTTGACAAGATGTTGGGGTTGCCCGCACCCCGTCCCGATAAATATACTGTTGCCAGACTTAATCAGCTTCACTGCCGCTTCAGCAGTACCTATCACGTCTTTATATTTCTCTTTCCAGTCAAACTTCTGCATACTCATCCATCCAAACTCATCCTCGCATCAACCGCAATTGGCGTTGTGCCTACAGGACCGACTACATAAGGATTTATATCCATCTCCCTGATCTGTGGAAATTCCGTAACTAACTGTGAAAGTCTTTGCAGACCCTCTGCTATTGCTTCTATGTCCACCCCCTCTTGCCCGCGCACCCCTTTTAATATTTGATACGTCTTTGTGCTAATGAGCATTTGCTTCGCCTCTTCAGCCGTCAGAGGCGCCAGGTAGAAGGATACATCTTTAAGAACCTCAACCATTGTACCTCCCATCCCGAACATCATCAAAGGGCCAAAATGAGGATCACGATTCATCCCGAGAATAACCTCTTTCCCGCTCCTGCACATCTCTTGCACAAGCACACCAAGGATATTTGCTTCCGGCAGTTTCTGGGGTATTCGATACATCATCAAATCGAAAGCATCCTTAACCTCCTGCTCACTACCAAGACCAATCCTGACTCCACCCACATCCGACTTGTGCAATATGTCAGGCGACCAAATCTTCAGCACCACCGGAAATCCTAATTGCTTGGCGATATTTACCGCCTGTTCCGCTGAGGTCGCAATAGAATCCTTCGGCGTCACAAAGCCATACGCTTCGAGTATCTCCTTGGCTTCCATTTCGCCGATTTCCTTCATCCCCTGTCGCTGATTTCTCTCGATAATGCCTTCGACCTTCCGGCGATTAACTGGAAACATCTTTACAACACGCTTAGGCCTGGACCGCCACCTGACATAATCCGTCATCACCTTTATTGTTTCCACAGCACCCCTGGGACTATCCATGTGGGGAATTTTGCCCTCTCGCAAAATCCTCACTCCCTCTTGGACCTTACCCGCCCCTAAAAAACAGGCCAAAATTGGCTTTGAAGGTTTCCGATGTGCTATCCGTACGATTGCCTCCGCAGTAGCCCCCGCCTCAGTCATTGCCTGCGGCGTCAGAAGTACCAGAACGGTATCAACCTCGCTCTCGTCAAGAATAACATCAAGCGCAAACTCGTACCTCTCAGCCAGCGCATCCCCTAAAACATCGATGGGATTGTATAAATTGGCCGCCGCTGGCAGCTTCGAGGCCAACTTCTTTATCGTTTCATCCGTCAGTTTAGCAAAAGTAAGACCACCCCCCTCAATAGCATCTGTGGCCATAATCCCGGGCCCGCCCGCATTAGTTATTACTGCAACACGTGGCCCCACAGGCAAAGGCTGATTGGCAAAGGCCTGTGCATAATCAAATTGTTCCTTTATGGAATCACAGCGGATAATCCCGGCTCGCCCGAATGCCGATTCATAAGCGGCTTCGTCCCCCGCAAGGCTACCCGTATGAGAAGAAGCGGCCTTCGCTCCGGCCTCCGTCACCCCCGATTTTATCAGCAATATAGGTTTGCGATTCGAAATCCGCTCCGCCTCTCTGACAAACCCGTTCCCGTCACTAATGCTCTCGAGGTAGCCGGCAATAACCTTAGTCTCCGCATCAGAGCCAAACGCCTTTATGACATCTAACTCATCCACATCCGCTTTATTGCCTATGCTGACAAGCTTACTAAAACCTATGCTGTTCGCGTTAGCCATATCAAGAATCGCGGCTAATAACGCTCCAGACTGGGAAAGATACCCTATTGTTCCTGCTAAAGGCAGATCTCCTCCAAAACTGCCGTTGAGCTTGTTTGCAGGTGCTATCACTCCTAAACAGTTGGGCCCGATGACCCTGATGCCGGCCCGCCTTGCAATTTGAACTATCTGCTCCTCAAGCTCTCTCCCTTCTTTGCCGGCCTCTTTGAAACCGGCGGTAATAATAATAACCGACTTTACGCCAATCTCTGCACACTGCTGCATAACCCCGGGAACAACCTTTGCCGGCACGATAATAAACACCAGCTCAGGAATCTCACCTATAGATGCAAGGTCAGGATGACATTTGAGCCCTTCAATCGTATCGGCCTTGGGATTGATAGGAAATATCTTGCCCTCATAACCCGCGGCAATCATATTCGCCAGAATCTCGTAGCCGACCTTATCCTTCTGACGCGAGGCACCGACAATAGCAACAGACTTGGGATTGAAAAAACTCTCAAAACTCATAAAACTAACGAACCTTCCAAAAACATTCTTTCATACGACAACAAAACTTCACCTCAAGTAACTAATTGCAAATCCTTATCTCTCTAATGTTTAACTGCCTTTACCAAAAAAGCATGAAATTCTCAATTGCCCTGCCGGGCCACATTAACTTTCACCACACTCGTTACGCGCCGCCCTCTACACAAAACTATCAGCAACCTCATTAATAGTCAACAAACATATTGCCCGCGCCTGGGACTGCCTGTCTCTGATAAACTTACGACCCGAGTTGCTGCTTGACCGCATTAATCAGAACATCTGGCTTCTCAGATTTGTCTACAAATGCATCTGCCTCGGCAATCACAGCATCCAAACGGCTTGCGGAAGTCTCGCTCCACCGATGAGCCACCCCGCTATAGACGATTATGGGCACATCTGCTAACTCCGACTCATTCTTGATCTCTTTGATGGCAGCATAGCCATGCTCCCCACCCATTATAATATCCATGATAATAAGGTCGGGCTTCTCAGCTCGGGCCAGCCCCTTACCCTCCTCTGCCGACGAAGCCCAAACTACCTCCCAGCCTTGGCTTTCGAAATGTGCCTGGAACGCTGAGACAATCTGCTGATCATCCTCAATCCACACAATCTTTTTCTTAGCCATAAAATTCTCCTGCAATTTAACAATCTACCCACATTTACAAATTAACATCTACAGGTCTCTTTCTATCTGAAAGATAAAGCAGTTACCATCCTCCCTTGCTTCAACCCAAATATCTCCGCCATGTTTTGCAATTATCTCCTTGGTAATAAATAACCCAAGGCCGGTACCTTTGGCCTCCTTTGTCTCAGGTGTATCGAGCCTGGAAAATTTCTTGAAAAGCCGGGCTCTTTCCTCCGGCGAAATAACTCTCGAGTCATTATAAATCTCAATCTGGACCTTTTCACCTATCTCTTTAGAGCTAAGTACTATCTTACCCTTATCAAAACCGTACGCAATCGCATTTCCAACAAGGTTATTTGCCACCACAAGCATAAGGTCCTTATCGCATTTCACTTTTACCCGAGGCCCAATGTTATTAATAACTTCCATCTCTTTCTCGGCTGTATCGCGGGCAAAAGCCTCCAGAGAAACGTCAAACACATCCTTTCTTAACAACACTTCTGTCTTATTCAACTCAAGCTCACCTTTCTCTATCCTGCTCAAATTGAGAAATCTGCTCAATGTCCTCGCCAGATAGTCCAAATTCATCGTGATACTGTGTATCGCTCTTTTTTGCTTATCGTTTGTATCTCCTAAAAGTCCTTCCTCTAACGAATAGGCGTTAGCCATCGTCGATGCCAGTATCCCTTTAAGTTCATGCGATACGAAACTCACTAAGTCTAAATAAGTCCTGTTCAACTCCGCCAGATTCTCATTTGCAATCTTCAGACTCTGCTCCCTCTCTTCGAGCTGTGACGACATCTCATTGAAAGAACAAGCGAGCATATTAAATTCAGCTATTCCTGTTTCTTTACTAACTCTGTATCCAAGGTTCCCTTCCGAAATTCTCTTGGTAGCCTGTAGCATGTGGGTAACAGGCCTGGATATAGACCTCGCCAAAAACACGGAAACAACACACGCGGCAAAAGTGGCAACCAGGACTATCACCGAAAAAACAAGAAAAGCGTTTTTTGCCATATCGGTAAAAGGTCTCTCTAATGTTCCGACGTATAACATCCCAATTGTCTGGCCGTTTATATCGCGAATAGGCTCGTAAGCGGTTTTATCCCAGTCGTTTACTACAAATGCCCTGTCTATCCACCGAAACCCTTGGATTAAAACCTGCTCATAAACCTCCTCCGACACACGCGTCGCGATTGCCCGGCTGTTGTCTTTCGACATCACGTTGGTAGATATGCGCACATCGCCTTGAAAAATAGTGGCCGTCCCGATGTCCCTCCCTTTATATCTGGCCGCTTGAGAAACCGTCCGTTTGATTCTGTCTACAATTTCATAGTTTCGATTAAGTAAAGTCCCACCATACAAAACACCAATCAATCTGCCGTCATATCCAAAAACAGGTGCCCCGGCCTTTATCATCATACCAGCGCTCAACTCAGTCTCCGTGCTCGGCTTTGCCTTCGCAGTCGCTATAAGCTTCATATAGGCCTGCTCAGCCAGGTCCTCCCCCTCTTTTATAAGCTCGTCCCTCGGTACTATCACTGTCCCGGCAACTACTTCTCTCGCTGATATAACCCGTCTCAGTAACTCATCATGGGCCTGTTTGTCACCTCGCTGCGATGGGTTCCGCGACCTGACGAGAACTCCCCCATTTGCATCCGTAAGAGTTAATACATCGAGGTCCTCAGCTTCTCTTATCTCCCCCAGCTGCTTCTCGAGCGCCCCTATATCCCCACTTAAGATAGCGTCCTTTATGAAAAACCGCAAAGCGGTAAACCGGACTACATCCCGGATGTTGCCGGCCTCTTCCTGATATATCTGCCTGGCGGAGTTCAGGTCATTCTTTACTTTAGTCTGCGCCCTCTCGAGAATATTCTTTTTAATGACATAGTATCCCAGCACCGGCATCGAAACCACGAAAATCGCTACGATGCCGAACAATGATACCAGTATTCTCCTGCTAAGTTTCCTGCTTTTCACCTACTTTGCTTTTGTCCTCCCGTTGTAAGACCAAAATACCCTCAATACTCATCGAAACTGCCAATCAATACCTGTGTAAACACCAAAACCAGTCAGAAAGCGGACATTCTACTTTATACAATGCATTATTGCAAAGGTTTGTGATATAATTCCCTGTGCGTATTATTCATTAATATAACAAAGGCCAGACCTATGAAAAAGTCAGACCCAAAAACTTTAGAGCAAATCCCAGGCGTGGGAAGAAGCATCGCTCAGGATATGCATAATATCGGCATCAACTCTCCCGCCCAGCTCAAAGGCAGGGACCCGGAAAAACTTTATAAAAAACTCTGCGATTTCAAAGCGGCCCCCGTCGACAGGTGTATGCTCTACACACTCCGCTGCGCCGTATACTACGCCTCGAACACCAAACACGACCCAAAACTACTGAAATGGTGGAACTGGAAAGACCGCGATTAACCTCTCCAACTCCATTCTGGCTTGCGCTATCACATTCTCATTTCGGGCGTATCCGGCTCGATGTGAACCGTAATATTAACCGGCTGGACTATCTGCTCGTCCAAAGCCCTCTCTAAACTCTCTGATATCTCATGAGCTGCCGCCACATTCAAATCCGGGTCAACCAAAATATGCAGGTCCAGAAAAACTTCCCTCCCCACCGTACGCGTCCGCAACTTGTGCCATTGCCGTATCGACGAGTTAGCGTTGATGATACGCTCTATGTGTTCAACTGTACCCTGGTCCACAGCACCTTCTGCCAGCTCCTGCAACGCCTCAACGATTACTTTCACCCCTACCCATATAATCATCAACCCGACCGCAATGGCGGCCACTTCGTCACCGTGCCCAAAACCGAACTTCAGCAACACAAATCCTATAACAACCGCCACCGAACTCAACGCATCACTGCGATGGTGCCACGCATTGGCGTAAAGTGCCGAGCTGTGAGATTTGATGGCAACCTTTTGTGTAATTCTGTAAAGCCACTCTTTGGAAACTATGGAAACCATCGCAGCTACAAGAACCGCAACATGAGGAACAGCAACTTCATCTCGCGCTATTGAAGTCGTGGCATAATAAATCATCGCCCCACCAACAAAAATCAAAATCACAGCAATTAAACTGCCCGCAAAGGTCTCGACCCGCCCATGGCCGTAAGGATGGCTGCGGTCCGCCTCTTTCGAACCCAGCCGAACTCCCAGCAGCACCGCCACATCAGTTGCCAAATCAGAAAGCGAGTGTATACCATCGGCAACAAGTGCAAGCGAACCGGCTAAGTGACCAATAACAAGCTTCACCACTGAAAGCCCAACATTCGTTACCATCCCAATATAGGTAACCGACCTGATTTGCTTACTTGCGATTTCCCGTTTGTCGGTTTTCATCTTCGGTTTAGCCCAATACCTCGTCCCGTACTCTCAGCATCGCATCTATACATTTTTGAGCAACCTCTCGGTCTTTCGCCTCGACTATTATCCTCATCACAGGTTCGGTATTACTGGCCCTGATGTGCAGCCAGCCATCTTCAAAATCGAATCGACATCCGTCGGTAGTGTTAAGCTTCGCATGGCTAAAGGTCTTTTTCGCCGAACCCAAAATTTGCTGTGCTTGGCTCTGCCCCGCTGCGAATTTCTCTTTTTTCATATAATAGCCGCCAATCTCGCCGACAAGCTGACTCACCGTCTGTCCCGTCTCCGCCATCAATTGCAGCACCAGAGCAATCCCCACAAGGCTGTCACGAACCGGCCCCACCCGCAAATCAATCACTCCACCGTTCCCCTCTCCCCCGATAATGCAATCGTGCTCGAGCATTGCTCTCGCAACATTGGCCTCGCCAACAGCAGTGCGTATAACCTCCCCGCCTGCCTTCCCCGCAATATCATCAATCATCCTCGAAGTCGAAAGATTCGTCGCCGCCCTCCCGCTCCCCTTACTAAAGACATACTTCGCCGCCAAAGCAAGAGTATACTCTTCGCCGATATAACTCCCGTCCTCGTCAACAATCGCCAG
>CAYSLN010000036.1:0-1301 GCA_964431825.1 uncultured Pirellulales bacterium
CAACCGTACAGGCTGTACGCGTTATAGGCATTCTCTCAGCAAGTCCGCCCATTTGTTTTAGCTCTCTCGTACCGGTTGCCATCTCAACTGAACCACTGGTCAAAAACAACAACGACTTATAAACAGCATGGTTGACCAAGTGGAATAACCCGCCGAGGATAGCTAAAGAAGCCCATGCTAAATTGCCATCTTGGGCTATAATAAGACCACCCATGCCGATACCTAAAACCACATAACCTATCTGGCTTATGCTCGAATAAGCCATTAGTCGTTTTAAATCCCACTGTCCTATTGCCAGAAACGCCCCCGCGACCATGCTCAAAAGGCCAAGCACAATTAAAAGCCAGCCCATCCGCTCCGAGACGCCGAAGATATTGAAAATCACCCTCGCAAGGGCATAAATACCAAGGGTTTTGATGAGTACGCCCGAGAGCATTGCGGAAATCGGAGCTGGAGCCGATGGATGTGCATCCGGCAACCAGGCATGGAAGGGCACCAGTGCCGCCTTTAGCCCAAAGCCGGTGGCAAATAAAGCCAGAGCAAAAGCAAGACCGGCATTCAAGCCATGGCTCTGGATTGCAACTGAGATATAAGCCATGTTGAGAGTACCCGTGTTGCCGTAAACAAGAGCGACTCCAAAAAGGATAAATATAGAAGCAATGCTACCCAGAACCATATACTTAAATGAAGCCTCTAACTCTTCCTGGTCACAACCGAACCCGACTAGAGCATAAGATGCCAGTGAAGCAATTTCCAAAAATACGAACAAATTGAAGATATCTCCCGAAAGTACGACACCGTTCATCCCCGCGACCATCAGCAGGAATAAACTCAGATATTTTGACTTTGCGGTGTACTGTTCCATGTATCGAACGCTAAAGAGCATTGCAGCGACACTTACAACACTAATAGCTAAAAGCAAAAGTGAACTCAAGCCGTCCAGGACAAGATTAATCCCAAGCGGAATAGACCATCTGCCTATCTCATAGACCCTCGTCTGACCAATAGAAGCAATTGCCAATACAAAAAGTGAAACGGTTATCAGATTAGCCAGGGCCGTTGCAATGGATTTACCCTTCTTGCCGAAAATCGGAAGCAAAAACGCAGCTACTAAAGGTATAGCAATAAAAAGAGGCAGCGGTACGCTCATCCTTTTAACCTCCTTATCTCGGTTATGTCAAAGGTGCCGTATTTACCATAAGTCCTGATGCATATGGAAATCATAAGCGCCAGAGAACCCAGGCTGATGACGATTGCCGTAAGCACAAGAGCCTGTGGCAGCGGGTCAACCGAGCTGTTGA
>CAYSLN010000036.1:1401-5167 GCA_964431825.1 uncultured Pirellulales bacterium
ACGACCGCACAATACAGCCCAATCATAAACAACAAAAAGCACAATGCGTAAGGCATCGCTTTCACTTCCTTTCATTAACTAAAACATCAACCCTGGTCGTTGAAAGATTAAATATCACCAGATACACCAGCGCTGCGACTATCAATCCGATTGCAAATTCCGCCAGCGCTATAATACCAGCCTCTATTAAATGAATTTCGACGTCTCTGGCTACTAACCACTCCTGGTAAATGAAGTTCCAGAAAAACGCGTCCTTGCCAAAGAACAATCCACACATTGCGATTGAGACAAATGTGAAGACTGCCCCACAGGCAATCTTCAGTGCAAGAGATGGCGGCATCTCTTTCCGGACATATCCTTTGCCGAATGCGAGCATAAGAAGCACGTAAACAGAAGCCAGGATAGAACCACCGGCAAAACCGCCACCGGGTGATTTATCACCGTAGAGAATAATATATATACCAAAAATAAATATTATTACCTTGACCCAAATAGCAACGGTCTTAACTATGATTGTCATACCTTCCATTTATTCAATCCGCCCTACCCGTTTGCGCCGGCGACACCGCCTGGTTCTGTTTCTTTCTGAGATTCCTTACATTTGAAGTCTTTACAAAAAACTGAAAGTACAAAAATGATAAGGAATAAAGATGCGCCCACTTTCAGGCCGATAGCTATATTCGAAAATGGGATAGTACCGGCGCTGATAAGCTCCAGAGGCTTCCCCGGCAGATACTTTTGATACAAAAAATTAACAAAGAAAATCCCGCCAAAGGCCAGTCCTAAAATCGCAATCAGGGCAAAGAACAACGCACCCAGACAATCAAGTTTTGAGGCAACCGGCAGCGGAAGGTTCTCTTCGACACACTCCCTGCCGAACGCCAGCATAAGCAATACATACGACGAAGCCAGAATCACGCCCCCGGCAAAGCCGCCGCCAGGCGTAAGATGGCCGAATAGAACAATGTAAATACCAAACAGGAAAATCAGCACCTTCACCCAGCTTGCGATGGTTTTTACTATGACAGTCATCCCTTTCATTGGTCCGGGTCCTCCAGCAGTTTTTTGGCCTTTTCCCGCATAATAACGGTGGCCCCGATAATAGATGTAAACAACACGGTTGCCTCACCGAGTGTATCATAAGCACGGAAATCCAGAATGACCGATGATACTATATTTGCTGCACCGGTCCTTTCCAGTCCTTCTGCAATGTAGGTCTGAGAAGCAGCACCTGGTACCAAAGCGAAGATCGGGCTACCGAAAACAGATAAAGTTTCAAATACCTTCACGCCTGCCAAAAAGATTACGAACACGATTACGACCGAGACTACTACTCCGAAAAACTCCCTGTCGCCGCTGATAAAGGTAAGGTCACGAGCAATCGTTGCGCGAATCAGGATTATCAAACCCAAAACTTCCACCACTATCTGAGTGATTGCAATATCCGGCGCACGCAAAAACAGAAACATCAAAGAAGCACCGAAGCCGATGGCACCGATGCAAATCACCGCACTCAACAGATTTTTCGTTTCCACCGCAATAATTGCTGCGATTATCATAAACAACAGTAACGTATAAAAAATAGCCATAGCTACCTCACCAAATTCCGCAAATCACAAACAGAACTATCAGTAATCCCAAAGTTACCCAGGTCAAATACATAGGCAAAACGCCACTATGGAGCCACCTGAGAAACCCTGTCAAAGCCAGTCCCAGTCTTCCACCCTGGTCATATAAGTCGAAATAACCTTTCTCCTGGCCTTTATAAAGCCCTCTTAAGCCATCCATAGAAGAAACCGTCTTGTAGAAACCGGTACCCGGGATAATCATCTGGTCGTTTTCCTGCACCTCGCCACAAGTCCATGTGGGCACAGTCCTGACCTTTGTCGCCAACAAACCGACGAGCAATATCAACAGCCCAAGAGCAATACCGATTGCAAGCAAAGCCGTAGCGATAACGGGTTCCCAAGTCCCGCTGAAAATCCCGGCGCCGCTTTCTATATTCAAAGCAGGATAAATAAACAGCTTTAGCGGTACGTGGTAAAAAATGCCGAAAAACACACACAGCAAAGCAAGCACCATCATCGGGATAGTCATTACCGGCGATACTTCCTTTACGTCTTTTAGCTCGTCCGGTAAACGGGATAGGAATATAGAGTGTATAAGTTTCACAAACGAAGCCAATGTAAGTGCACTTCCAAACATCGCACAGGTTAGCCATACGGGCCAGAGCCTCGCTGCGGCACTGCTCTGTTCGGCCCCCATCTGAATTATGCCCTGATAAACCATCCACTTTGAAACAAAACCGTTCAAGGGAGGAATACCGGAAATGCTAAGGGCCGCAATCAAACACGCGGTAAATGTCCAGGACATCTTCCTGCCCAGCCCGCCGAGCCTGTCGAGTTCGGCTGTCCCGGTCTGCTGCTCGACGGCGCCCCCGCAAAGGAATAAACAACATTTATAGATAGCATTATTCAGCATGTGAAAAATTCCGCCGGCGATGCCTACCGGCGTGAACGTGGCGATACCAAGTATCATATATCCAACCTGGCTGACGGCGTGGAAAGACAAAAGTCTTTTCAGATTGTGCTGTACCATCGCAACCATAACAGCAATTATCAGTGTTGCCGCACCGATAACCGTCAGGACCATGCTCATGGCCGCTGATTTGAGAACAAATATCTCCCGCACAACAATCACCAGCAAATAAATGCCCAGCAGTTTGTCAAGTGCGGCCGGCAAAAGAGCCACTACCGAAGTCGGTGCATACTCGCCGCTGGCGGGTACCCATGTATGCAAAGGCATTGCACCGGCCTTAGTGATGGCCGCCGTCATAAGCAACAAAAAGGCTATGATTGGCAAAGTCGAAGTTGTCTCGAGACTTATATCAGAGATAACAAATGTCCCTGAAAGTGCCCATATCATAAATAAGCCGAGCATAAACGCCGCATCCGAAGCTCCTATCATTGCAAAACTTTTAGTAGCCGCGAAATTGGAGTTCTTCCCGCCTATTGTTATCAAAAGATACAGCGAAGCGGTAACAATCTCCCAGAATATCAGTAAGCACAGCAGATGATTGGACAACAATATCCCTGCCGTGCCGCCTATTGTTATCAGAATCGCACCGTAATACTCGTTTAGCCGCTTTGCCCCGGCCATCGACTTAAATGAATACAACGTTATTAACACGCCGAAGCCCATAGCGAACATCAATATAAACGACCCCAGGGGCTTGACACTTAGCAATAATTCTAAACTGGCTTCACCTATCTGCAATATAGACCAGGCATATTCCCCCTGGCCAAGATTAAATATCCGGATAGCAAGTGCAAACGTGATAACCGAAATAATCAGCGTCAGCCCCCTGGACAAAGACTTGATTCTGTTCGGCAAAAATAAAAGTAAAAAGCCCGCAATCAGGGGTAAAAAAACCGGTATAAGCAACATTCTATCCAATTTATAAATCCTCCAACTTTAGTTCCGGCGCGCCGATCTCTTTCCTGATCCGCGAGGTTCTCTCTCGGCTCATTCGCAGCAGGCTCTCGTAGTCATGTATAACCTTGTTGTGCCCGTCGACAACTGCCAGCCTCTCGGTGCAACTGTAGCACGGGTCAACCGCCGCGAGTGTAATTGTAACATCAGCGATATGCTCACCAATACACGAGGCCTTAAACGAAGGAACATTAACATAACTTGGCGCCCTTATTTTGTGGCGGACCGGTCTGTTGCCGCCGTCACTGCGGACATAATGGAAAGTCTCACCACG
>CAYSLN010000036.1:5267-14883 GCA_964431825.1 uncultured Pirellulales bacterium
GGACCCGTCACTGCAAATTTTATTGCATCTTCTTTGCTTAATATACCCACACCTTTAAGCCGGGCGTGCAAAATCGGGTCGTCAAGCACCGCATTGGTAAGCATCTCGGTTTTCTTCCCAACTTTATCGATCTCTTTAAGCATCTTTGGCTTTAGCTCATTGGGAATATCTTCCCTGCAGCCACCGACCTTGACGTTCCCATAGTTGTTTCGGTTGCCGGTTATCTCTTCGAGCAAATCAAGAACCGGCTCACGATACTTCCATGCCCACATAAACACCGTATCGTACCCGATAAAATGCCCCGCAAGACCTACCCACAACAGATGACTGTGGATGCGTTCCAGCTCATTGATGATTACCCGAACATACTGGGCCCGATCAGGGGCAGTTACACCGGCAATCTCCTCGACCGCGTTTATGTAGGCCAATGGATGCGAAGCCGAGCATATCCCGCAAACGCGGGAGACAAGGAACGGCACCTGGTCAAACTGTAGTGACTCGCTAAGCTTCTCTATGCCGCGATGATTGTAGGATATCCTTACATCTATATCGGTTACTATCTCACCATCAATAGTCAGCTGGAAAAATTCCATCTCTTCCTGCAATGGGTGTAAGGCTCCGACTGCAAGAACCGGCTTTTTTATTTCTTTTTTCATTTCTTTACTTCTTTCCTCAACGGATATACGCCTTCCGGCCAATCGTCGGCCAGAATCAAACGCCTCATATTAGGATGATTCCTGAACTCAATTCCAAGTATGTCGTGCATCTCTCTTTCTATCCACTCGGCACCCGGCAAAAACGGCGAGATAGACTCTATCGAGGGCTTCTCGCGGTCACGAATGAAAGCCTTCAAAGTAACCACAAAGCCAATCTCGTCATCCGAATAATGATAGAGAACCTCGAAGCAATCATCGGAATCAATCCCCGTGGCAATCACAAACCTCAATGGCACATCCTCAAACAGGAACTTGTTGACTTCGTAGCTGTTCTCGGCTTCGCACAAAAGATATATCCTGTTGTCGGTCGTACGCTCTATACCTGTCAGCTTCGGCTCTATTTCCGACAATCTGTTGTTCAGTTCTTCTTGGTTCATATTATCGTCCTGTTATATAGCCGACAGCGCCCTCACGACCCCGGATATCATAGCCTCCGGCTTCGGTGGGCAGCCCGGCACATAAGCAATTATCGCTCTCGGGTCAACTTCTCTAATCACTTCATCCACTGCGCCAGGGATGTGATAAGCACCTTCAAATATACCCGTCCCACATGCACAAGCACCCATTAAAAAGACCACGCAGGGTTTCGGAACCTGCCGATACACTTCTCTCAACCGTATAACCGCCTGGCGAGTCCCCACTCCTGTTACCAGCAAAGCATCCGCATGCCGCGGCGAGCCAACCAGTTTAATCCCGAATCTTTCAACGTCATACCTTGGCGTCAGCAGATTAACAATCTCGATATCACAATTATTGCACGCGCCGGCGTTAACGTGAAACACCCACACCGACTTTTTTAACGACCACATTCTCCAACTCATAAGCCCACCTTACAGCCAGTTGATGCCATAATAGTTACCTATCGTTGCCAGTATAACTGCAACAACCAGGGCAATACCGCAGTATAACCAGAAAAACTTCATCGCCTGGTCTATCCGCATACGAGGGTTCGTATTCTTTATCAAAATCACCAGTACCAAAACCAAAACATATTTGCCGATACCCCAAACCAACGGCCATCCTGCCGTACCGAACCCACCCATAAAAACCATCACCAAAAACAAGGGTAACGCCACGAGCATCATTGCCTGCATAACCTTCCACACCGCGAGCAAAGCTCCGGAATACTCCATTATTACTCCACTGGCAATTTCTGTCTCTGATTCGGCTATATCGAACGGAACAAATCCGAGTTTCGCTTGAATGCATAACAACGCAGCCAAAAACGCCAGCATCCCGGATATACTAAGAGCAGACGCATGCTGGGAAATCGCAACCAAGCTGAGCTGTTGCCCTGCCCCAACGAATCCGGCAGTCTTTATTATCACAACGATAAAGGCCAAAACAAGCGGCAGCTCGTACCCCAATACAAGTTTCATTTCCCTGCTTGTACCAACCGCCGCATGGGGACTTGCACTGGCACTGCTGCCTAAAATCAATGCAAGCGATGGCAATACCATCAGGTAAATCGCTACTATAATATCACCGACAAAAGCCGTCTGGGCGATAGTTATCCGCCACAGCATCGTAGAAAGCAATAACACTCCCGCCAGCCCGACAAGCGGTGCCGCGAGAAACACAGTTCGCTGAGCATCCTGCGGCATTAGTATCTCCTTGCCCAGCAGTTTCATAATATCGTATAAAGGCTGGAGAAGCGGCGGGCCAACACGCCATTGAACCAGCGCGCTGACCTTGCGAACTATCCAGCTGGCAACCAGACCCAACGCAACCGTGAACAAAAAACCTGGAAAAATCAAAATCCAGAACAAATTATTTAGCGCCTCAATCATTGTTTTGCCTTTTCCTTGTCCCTCAAAAACGGCTCCCATGTACTGCCCCCGGCCACTCGAACAACGATATCTTCGAAGACCTCCACCAAATCACCACCTGTCTCGACTTCTTTGTAATCTATGCTGCCGTCCTTGCATGTATTCACACACAATGGCTTCTCCCCCGGTCCCAATCTGCCTCTGCAAACATCGCACACGCTGGAAGGAAATGGCACCAAATCCGTGTACACGGTTCCAAACGGACACGCTATCGCACAACTGCCGCAGCCGGTGCACAACATGTTTGCCCGCTTGAGAATGCCCGCATCGTTATTCTCCGTCTCTACCTTCTCCAGGGCATCCCGAGGACAGGCTATAATGCACGGTGCCAATGTACACCTCCGGCAGACCAAAGCGAAACGAATCATCTCCAGCAGTGAATCAATCCCCTTGTTTCCGGGATGATGCTTGTACGAACACTGAACATCGGACTCGCCCTGAGTCTTACATTTTGCCAGATCGATTATTAACTTTGCACCCATAATTTCGTATCTCTTTGTATCACGCTTCGAATGCGATGCTTTCAATCCCAAATATTCGGATACTGCTTTATCTGCTCATAGGTAAAAACGGGCCCGTCTTTGCACACATAATACTTGCCTATCATACAATGGCCGCACTTGCCGAATCCGCAGCTCATGTTCTTTTCCATCGAAAGATAGATGTCTTTCGGCTGGAACCCGAATTCCAGCAGCTTCAACGTGGCGAATTTCATCATAATCGGCGGGCCACAGACAATCGCCACAGCATTACTGATGTCGACGTCCTTCGGATCAAGTATCGTCGTAACAACCCCGACGTTACCATCCCAACCGCCGTTTGCCTTGTCGACAGAGAGTTTCATGTCGACACCGTCGATTTTCTGCCAGGAGCCGAAAAGAGTGTTCTTATAAATAAAATCGTCAGGTGTCTTTGCTCCGAACCGGCAAACCACGGATTTGAAATCCTTTATCCTCTCAACCAGCGTCAAAAATAAAGACCTGATGGGCGCCAGTCCCACACCACCGCCGACAATGTAAACCTCTTTGCCGGCGTAATCATCAATCGGATAACCATTACCGTAAGGCCCGCGAATACCAACCTTTTGCCCCTTCCCGCACTCGTGCAGCAAACCCGTCACCCTGCCGGTTTTCATAATCGTAATTTCCATCTTTTCCGTCTCAGCCGGTGATGAGGAAGGCGTAAATGGGGCTTCGCCCTCGCCGGGTAAGGTCAGCTCAACGAACTGACCCGTGTCAAATTTGAACGGCTTCTCGGGCACAACAACGTAGCTCTTTATCGTTGGTGATTCATCTATGACATCAGTGATTTCGCTATTGATTGGTTGGTAAAGAGTTGGTTTCATTTTGCAACTTTTGTATTCTTAAATTCCTCGTTCAGTTTTTTCAAGACGGCCCTTATATCGATATCGCCCGCCTCGCCATCCACACACCTGCCACAGCCGATGCACATCTGAAGACCATATCTGTCAAGAAAGTACACGAATTTATGCATCAGACGATGACGCAGCCTGTCACCGAGAACTTTCCTCGGATTTTCGCCGCCCGCCACCTGGGCATAGGTCATCCTCATGCAGCTGTCCCACATCTTCATCTTGCTAAAGTAATCCTTCTGCTTCTGGTCGTAGAGATAGAAGCAGTGGCAAGTCGGGCAAACACGCGTACACGCCTGACACTCCACGCAGGTCTTGGCCTCGATGTCATAAACATCCGAGTCGTAAGTCTCCGTCATTATGTCCCTGATGGGCATATCGAACTTCAGCCCGGCATTATTCTGCTCGAGCTGTTCCGTGGTTGCAGCTCTTATTCTGTCTCGCTCGGTCAGTGCATCGTCACCCGGCTCGGTGAAAAGCTCCGAATGTCGCCCCACAAATTCCTTGCCCTTTTGCGAGCCTATCTCGATTAAATAGCCGTCTGTCACCTGTGCAACATTCAAGTCAAATCCCTTGTCGGGATATGGTTTGCCATCCATGATATTGCAGAAGCAGCTTTCGGCCGGGTCGAAACAGTCACCGCTGATTACGAACATCTTCTCCCGCCGTCCGACATAAAACGGGTCCTCAAAATCCTTCTCCAGAAAAACCTTGTCAAGACACTCCAATGAACGCAGGTCACAGTCCTTCAGCCCGAACACGGCAAAAGGTTGTATCTCCTCTGGCTCAATAGGCTCGGGAAAAACCGCAGCAAGCTCACGAAGCGGAAACAAAAACTCCTTCACCGGTGTACAGGCACGTATGTTGTTAAAATCGATAGCTTTCTCTGAGGATGTATCATACCTGCCAAAAACATAATGTGCCCCGCTCTTTCTGGGAACATAAAGGTCCATTTCCTCAGCAACAGCGTCCAGAAACGGTTTTAATTGACTTGTTAAAATAGTTTCCATTCTCTTGTCCGAGCCTAAACTATACTTTAGCGTAATGTTTCCTGTCCAACAAAATACCTAAAATTCCAGAATTTCCTTTCTCCAAGTTCCAATCAACTCGTCGGCATATAATACGGCAGGCGGGCAAGGTCCATTGCGATATCTGTCGTTATTACTTTGACATTCTTGGGCATCGCTAAATAGCACGGAGAAAAATTCAAAATGCCCCTTACACCTGCTTTGACCAGCGAGTCGGCGGTCTGCTGAGCGGCGTCTCCCGGAACCGCTATAATCGCAAGGTTGATTTTTCTCTTCTTCAACGTCCGCAGTCTTGAAACATCTTCGATCTTAATGTCCTTTATTTTCCTGCCGACCTTCTTGGAATTAATATCAAAAGCCGCTGCTATCTCAAAACCAAACATCTTAAAGCCCGGATACGCCAAAACTGCCGAGCCTAAATTGCCCACCCCAACCAAAGCCGCCTTGCGAACAACATCTAACTTCAGGATTTTACTAATCTGCTTCGTGAGCTTCCTTGTATCGTAGCCCACTCCGCGGGTGCCGAAACCGCCAAAATAGGAAAAATCCTTTCTTATCTGCCAGGAATTAACTCCGACGAAATTGGCCAGATCCTGGCTGGACAAGCTCTGCTGGCCCTGCTTCGATGAAAACAGCAGCGCCCTTAGATAAATCGGCAGCCGGCGAACCGTCTCGTCTGGTATCCTACAGTACTTCATAGATTATACGCACCATCTGTAGTACGAGCACTTCGTGCTTGTGTTCACATTCACAAAGTCCACCAGTTTAACGATAATTTCCGTGCATGTCAAGGGTAACCACCCACTAAATTGATAAAATCTTGCCGCTTTACCTCTTTGAAAACAAGCCGTTATGGCCAAAAACCAGAGAAAGACGCAGAAAAACTAAACTTTTTTAATGGTTTCCCTATCAGCTTACTTTCGCAATTACTGTACAAGGGCATTTTTCTTGTCGACCTCGGCAATTCCGACTATCATAATTGCCGGCGGCTCGGCGGGATTTCAAAGCCTTGATTTAGCCCGCAGCCCTGCCAATGTTAGGGGGAAAATTAAATAAAGGGCTAAAACGTGCGTATCGCATTCAAAATGGCACTAAACAAGGACATGCAAGATGAATACGAAAAAAGACATAATCCTATATGGAAAGAGTTGGAAGACACCTTAAAAGACCATGGAGTCATTTCTTATTCAATATTCCTGGACAAAGAGACAAATGAACTTTTTGCCTGCGCCCAAATCAAATCAAAAGAACAATGGGAGCAAATTGCACAAACCGACATTTGCAAAAAGTGGTGGGAGTATATGAGCCCCCTGATGCCTACAAACCCAGACAAAAGTCCAAAGACAATCGAACTAAGAGAGGTGTTCCACATTTAAGCCCTAATAAGGTGAGAATAAAGTGAGAATGTAAACAAATCGATGGCTAAGCAACAAAACAAGATGGATAAATTTGATTTTTTATTAGGAAACTGGAATTTGGAATACAGGATTCCAAATAGTACGTTCAGCAAAGCTGGAACAGGTACCGGCACCGGAGCATTCAAAAGAGCGCTGGATGATAAGTATGTGTGCTTCGACTACTCATGCACCACATCTTTGGCGCCGGGACAAGAAGGAAAAGCACATGCAATCTTCGCGTGGGACCAAAAGGTGAAGGTATATAGATTTTGGTGGTTTGAAAATTCAGGAACTTTCCAAACTGCAACCTGTAATTTCGTTAATAATGAAACTCTCTTCCTGAATTGGCACGACACCTTATTAACACAAACCTTTACAAAAATTGACCCCGATAAAATCGTCTTGAGAATGGAACAGCCTGATGCCAAGGGAAAGTATGAATTAATAATGGAAGTAATACTCACAAGGAAATAATTGAGGAATATACTTCAATGTTTAAAGATTTGAAAATAACATGTATAAAAGCAGAAGGCCAAGGACTCTTGGATTTACTTCAGGACTGGCATTGCCCCGACCCTCTGGCAAAAGTTATATTTAGAATAGAAGAAATTAAATCCTAAATGAAGAAATTTTCAGTCACAGCCCTGGCTAAAATAATAAATGCACATATCACGAAAGGTACGCAGCACCATTTCACCGGCGTAAGTACCGACTCTCAAACCGTCAAAGCCGGCGACTGTTTCTTTGCAATTGTCGGCGAGCATCACGATGGGCACGATTACATTTCTGATGCCTTTGCCAAAGGTGCCGTCTGCGCAGTGGTCAGTAAAGAAATAAAACCCCCTGATAAAACCATACTCAGAGTTAACGACACTATAAGAGCGATCGGCGATTTTGCCCGCTGGTACCGCTGGCAGAGCAGCTTCAATGTGGTTGCGATAACCGGCTCAGTGGGCAAAACAACAACAAGACAAATCGCTTACCACGTCCTGAGCCGGCACTACCGTGTGTCTTCGGCACCGAAGAACTTCAATAATAATATAGGCCTGCCTTTGACGCTGCTCGGTGCCAACCCGGACGACCACGTCGCCATCGCCGAACTCGGCAGCAACCACCCCGGCGAAATAGCATACCTGACTCGTATCGCTCTGCCGGAAGTCGCTATCGTAACCAATGCCTACCCATCCCACCTGGAGGGCTTCGGTGATTTACAGACTATAATAGAAGAGAAGTTGTCCATATCCGAGGGACTCTCAGACGAAGGTACCCTGATAATCAACGGCGATATTGACAAGCTGGTCGCTGCCTGCCGGCGCAAAGGTCGGGACTTCTATATGTTCGGAAAATCCGGAGCTTGCGACTATCACGTGCGGGACATCAGCTTTGATGGTTTTGGAAGCAGCTTTGTTATCGACCAGACGCAGATTTCTCTGCCGATACCGGGCCCCGGCAACGTTGAAAATGCCGTTGCCGCCTGGGCCGTTTGCAACCAGTTCGGTTTGTCTATCGATGATTTTGCTCAAGCTCTAAAGAACCTCTCCGGCATTTCTATGCGCGCCGAATCCCTGCAAATCGGGACGCTGACCGTATTAAATGACTGCTATAACGCAAACCCCGCCTCAATGAAAAATGCCCTCGATATACTCACCGAACTCGATTCGGCCCAGGAACAGGACCGCCGGCTGGTCTTTATCTGCGGCGACATGAATGAACTGGGTAAGCATGCGCAAACCTTGCATGCCGAGTTAGGTATCTCCATTGCCCAGGCCGGAGTGCAGACCCTGCTGGCTGTCGGCAGATTTGCCGAGGTCACCGCCGAGGCAGCAAAGAAAAACGCCGACTACGACTTACAAACAATGTGCTTTGAAGACACCCCCTCAGCTTGTGAAAACCTGCACGAATTCATAGAAGATTATGACATAATACTAATCAAAGGTTCACGAGTAGCCAAATTGGAAATGGCCGTCGAAAAACTAAAGAGACTCTTCTCAAAGCCGGCAATCCGACATCCGATTCGTGAGCTTCGAAAGCCGAGTTCGTCCCGGCCGGGCTCCGTTGACACGGCCAACCTTGTGGACAGGCCTGCGGACAAAGCAGATGATACATCGGACAATATTGAGAATCGAGGAGCGAAATGATATATCATCTGTTATGGTATTTGAGAGACACTTTTACCCATCAGTTCGGCTTTTATGCCTACCAGAACGTACTGTTCCGCTCTGTATTGGCGACACTGACCAGCTTATTGATTGCACTTCTGATAGGCCCTAAGATTATCCGCTGGCTTATGCGAAAAAAAATCGGTGACAGGCCAGAGTTCCACCACACCGCACTCAACGAATTGACCAAGGAAAAAGCCAACACGCCCACAATGGGTGGTTTGATTATTATTCTCTCGACCGTCCTGGCAACATTATTGTGGGCAAAGCTGGACAACCCTTTCGTTCAAAAGGCAATCTTTTTAGTTATATGGTTTGGTGCCTTGGGCGGCATCGATGACTGGCTAAAACTTACCGTTCATACTAAACACCGAAGCAGGAATGGTCTCTTCGCCTGGGAAAAGCTTATCTTTCAAATCGCCGGGGCCGTCCTGATAGCCTCATTTTTATACTTTGATTTTGCCAACATAGAAGATGGAAAATTATTCTGGGTCCCGTTCTACAAATACGGCCTGCCCTTAGCCAACTGGACATTTGTGCTGATAGCGATTTTCTATCTGTCCGCCACCAGCAACGCCGTCAATCTCGCCGACGGAATGGATGGACTGGCCAGCGGCTGCGTAGGAATTATAAGCGTCGTTCTGGCGATCCTTTGTTATGTCGCTTCCGAAACGATGGCACGAACCACACCCGTCACTTGGTCGAGTTATCTGCTCCTGCCCCACATACCTCAGGCCGGCGAACTGAGCATCTTTTATTCAGCCATCTTGGGAGCTGTGCTTGGCTTTTTATGGTTCAACTGCTATCCCGCTCAGACCTTCATGGGCGACGTCGGCTCGCTCCCGTTAGGCGCTGCGATGGGTTACGGCGCACTCGTGACCAGAAATGAAATCCTGCTCCTGGTTATTGGCGGCGTGTTCGTAATTGAATTATTCAGCGTAGTATTACAGGTCGGCTATTTTAAGTACACCGGCGGAAAACGACTCTTTAGATGTGCCCCGCTCCATCATCACTTCCACCTGGCCGGTTGGAGTGAGCCGCAGGTAGTAGTGCGCTTTTGGCTTCTGGCCGCTGCCTTCGCCTGCCTCGCCCTGGCAACTTTAAAAATCCGCTAA